>DASXOU010000575.1:0-2724 GCA_036494045.1 Polyangia bacterium
GTCCGAGGTGATCGGCGAGATAGCCGCCCACCGGCCCGGCGGCGAAGTTGCCCGCGCCCCACAGCGCGATCACAAAGCCGGCGTGCGCGACGGAAAAATGGCGCGCGCGCGTCAAATAGAGCGCGAGGAACGTGTAGACGAAGGTGCCGAGGCGATCGATGAGTGCGCCGACCCACAAGTACCAGAACGTCCGAGGCAGCCCGCGCACGCGCGAAGTGTAATGTACTACTGCGAGAGCACCAGGACCTGGTAGGGGCCGAGCTGCAGCGCGCCCATCTGCGCAAAGCCGTCGCGCGCCGTCGCGGTGGTGGCGACGGCGGCCGTCGGTGTGCCGGGAAAATCGGCCGAGTACTTGGTGTCGTTCGAGGAGAAGCGCGCGGTCCAGGCGCCGGCGCGCGGCAAGCCGAGGAGATAGCTGGTGAACGGCTTGGCGCTGAAGTTGGCCACGACGATGACGTCGTCGCCCGGCCCGCCCGCGTCCCAGCGCCGATAGGCGATCACCTTTGCGGTATCGTTTACGTGGAAAACCGTGACGTTTTTGCCGCGCAACCCCTGCGTGTGCCCGTCGCTATTGTGCCGCAAGCGAATGAGATCGGTGTACATGGCGAGGATACCGGAATATGTGGTTACGTTGGTCCAATCGAGCGGCGTCGAGCCGTCGAAGTGGCCGTCCTGCAGGAACTCCTGGCCCATGAAGATCATCGGGATCCCGGGCGAGGTCATGACGATGGCCGCGCCCAGCGTCGAGCGCTGCCGCGCGGCCAGGGAGCCGGCGTTGCCCGGCGCGATCATCTCGGGGATGCGCGACTTGCCGTTGGCCACTTCGTCGTGGTCCTCGGTGTAGACGACGCGTTCGGTGGCGGTGCCGTTGTACGCGTGCGTGACCGCGCCTTGGATGGCCGTCATCGAGCGATCGCTGTCGTTGGTGGTGATGATGTTGTCGTCGACGGGATGGAAGAACGCGGCGTCCCATTGCGTGTCGAAGCCGAGCCCGCCCTTGGCCGTGGTCTCGGTGACGCTGTCGACGGTCTGCAGATCCTCGGCGATCTCCAGCTTCGGCGACGGCAGCGCGTGCACCGCGTCGTTGACGACCTGCAGGAGCGACGCGCCGTCGGGAATCGGCACGCTCGTCGGATCCCAGCCGGTGGCGCGGATGCTGATCGTCGAATCCCAGCGCAGCCCGTCGGCGCGATATTCGCTGAGCCACATGAGCGCGTTGTCGCGGATGAACGCGCGCACGTTGCCCGTCGAGAAATCGGGCCGCGGCCCCCACGGCGTCGATTTGCGCGTGGCGTCCGTGTAGAAGTAGCGGTTGTCGGCGCAGTCGCCGTCCCAGCAGACCATCCCCGAATTCGACGCGTAGTGGTTGTGCACGATGTCGATGTAGACGGCGATTCCGCGCGCGTGCGCGGCGTCGATGAACGCCTTGGCGTCGTCGGGCGTGCCGTAGACGTTGTGCGTAGCGAACGGCCACGACGGGTTGTAGCCCCAGGTGTTGTCGCTCGCGCAGTTGACCGGCGGCATCACTTCGATGGCGTTGATGCCGAGCGCGACTAGGTAGTCGAGCTTGCCGGCGGCGTCGGCCCAGGTGCCGATCGTCGTCGGATCCGCGCGCACGAAGCTGCCGAGGTGCAGCTCGTAGACGACGGTGTCGTTGAACGCGGCCGGCACGAAATCGCTCGTCTGCCACGCGTAGGCGTTGGGATCGACGATCACGCTGTGCGCGCTGCCGTTGTTCGCGGTCTGCTGGCGCGCGCGCGGGTCGGCGCGCGTGACCGTGCTGCCGTCGGCGAGCGTGAGCGCGTAGGCGTACTGTTGCCCGACCGCGGCGCCGGCGACGTCGCCGGAGAAGAAGCCGGTGGGCGCGCCGCCGCTCGCTTCGGCGGTCAGCTCGTCGGCGGTCGCGTCCCAGCCGTTGAAATCGCCGACGACGAACACGCGCGTCTCGTCGGGCGCCCAGACGCGGAAGCCGACGCCGCCCGGATGCGGCGTGGCGCCGAGCGGCGGCCCGTCGGGGATCGCGGCGTCGCCGCCGACGCCGCCGCCGTCGCCGAGATCGTCGGGCGCTCCCGCGTCGTCATCGCCGGCGCCGGCGTCGGGCGGACGTACGCCGTAGGTTCCGCAGCCGCCGCTGGCGAAGACGGCGAAGATGGCGAAGCAGACGGCGAGGCACACGATCGCGGCGCGCATGTCGCCCTCCCGTGACTCAGGAGAGCGTTACGCTTCGGGCGGCTTCGTGTCAAGCTGCGCCGGCCTGGCCCGCCGCGCGCGCAGGAACAGCGAGATGATCGGCGTGAACAGCGCGATCGCCGCCATCCCGAACAACAGAAACGTCACGTCCACGCCCAGCGACGACGAGTTGGGATTGTACCCCCACTTCACCGCCAAGATCTTCCCGCGCCGCGCCATGGACGTCGGCTATTGAATCACGGATCGTTGCGGCACGCCGCGAATTGCGTCGCGCACTGAGTCTGTGCGCCCATGCAATCAGCGGAGGTCGGCATCGAGCAGATTCCCGTCGGTGGGCCCGGCGGATTCGTGCTCGGATCTTCAAACCAGAGGTTCCGAGACTGATCGAGGCACGGCCCGCACGATGTCGAGGTGTAGTTGGGCGCGGTGCATTGGGTATATGTCGTGCCCGGATCGCAGAGCAGGGACGAACCCGGAACGCCGGGCATCGCTACCTCGACGCATCGGCCGTCCATCATGTCGGCGTCGGCGATG
>DASXOU010000576.1:0-12320 GCA_036494045.1 Polyangia bacterium
ACGCCTTGTAGTAGGCGCCGCGGTAGTAATAGCAGGTGAGGCGGAACCCGCCGGGGAAGGGCAGGATCAGCATCGCCACCGTGATCCATCCCGGAACCCAGGTCGGGCGCGCGCCGAGCCAGCCGTGGCCGTCGGGCGAGAACAACAGCGGCGAGTACAGCGGCGACAGGTACGGCCCGTAGGTGTAGTTGTCGCCTTGCAGCGCCGCCCAGGTGGCGTACACGATGAACGACGTAAAGACGGTGAAGACGATGAGCGGCGTCACCCACCAGAGATCTTTTCGTTGGGTTTCACCAAAGCGCAGGCTGGAAAGCGGAACGTCGACGCGAGCCATCTTCTGACTGTGGCCTCCGGCAGGATTTTGGACGCGGAAGTATATGCACGGCGCCCGCGCTGTTGCCAACTGTGTTAGGAAGGCGAGGATGCGACGGATCTTGATCGTGGGTGCGGGCGGACACGGCAAGGTGGTGGCCGACCTCTTGCGCGTCGGCGGAGCGTTCGAGATCGCCGCGTTCGCCGACGAAGAGGCGCGGCAGCGCGACGGTGACCTCTATCTCGGCGCGCGCGTCCTGGCGGGCGAGGGAGCGCTGGTACGCGCCCGCGAGCTCGGGCTCGGCTGGGCCATCGTCGCCGTCGGCGATTGCGCGGCGCGCCTCGGCGGCTGCGAGCGGCTGCGCGCGCACGGGTTCGAGATCGCCAGCGCCGTGCATCCGCGGGCGGTCGTCGCCGCCGACGTGACCATCGGCGCCGGCACCGTCGTGCTCGCGGGCGCGGTCGTCAACACGGCGGCGCGCCTGGGCGACGCGGTCCTCGTCAACAGCATGGCGCTCGTCGACCACGACTGCGACATCGACGACGGCGTGCACGTCGAGCCCGGCGCCACCGTCGGAGGCAGCGTGCGCGTCGGCCGCGCGACGACGATCGGATCGGGCGCGACCATCGTCAAGGGCCGGCGCATCGGCGCCCACGCGCGCGTCGCGCCCGGCGCCGTCGTCACGAGCGACGTGCCCGACGGCGAGCTCAGCCCCAGTCGATCGTGAAGAGCGCGTTGCCGTCGGCGTCGCCGGCGCGCGCGACCACGACGGTGGCCTTCGGGTAGCCGGTCGCCTGCACGGCGGCGAGCAGGCAGCCGCGCTGGTAGGACCAGAAGCCCGGGTAGACAGCCGCGATCTTTTCGTAGCGCACCTCGGCCGAGCGATCGCCGAGCCGGCGCGCGGTCAGGAGCCCGTTGTTGCGGTTGTAGGTGAGCCAGAGCTTCGAGCCCCGCTCGATCACATAGGCGGGCGCGAGGAACTTGATGAACACGCGATAGAGCGTCTTCAGATCGTGCAGGAACGCGCGCCGGCCCATCTCGACGAGCCGCTCCTCGTCGCCGCCAAAGCCGTGCGTGAGCGTCGTCGAGACCAGCTCGCCGTAGCGCTCGCAGGGAATCCACTGCACCGAGAGCGGCGGCTTCATGATCGCATGGGCGGTCTCGGGCGGCAGCTTGCGCACCACGCTCGCGAACGTGCCGGCGTCGAGAAGCCCATCGCGCAGCACCGCGACGACGGAGTTGAACCCCGCGGCCTTCGCCAACGGGCGAAGGTTCTCCTCCGCTTCCCCCACCGCTCGAGTATACGCCTACAGGCTGACTTGATCGAAGACGACGCCGCCGAGATCCTTGGCGCTCATCGTCACGTTGTTGCCGTCGACCGTGAGAACGAGATAGTGCGGCAGCGCGCGCGAGGTCACCGTCGTCGGCTTTTGCACCGCGTGGCCCTGCGTCGCGCCGGCGCCGCCGGTGATGAAGTAGTCGAGCCCGTCGGCGAGGCCGTGCTCGTAGATGTTCTCGTGCCCGCTGACGATGGCGACCACGCCGTGGCGCCGCGCGATCGGCACCACGTCGGCGAGCGCCGCCGTGCCGCGCGCGCCCGCCGTCCACGGCCCCCAATGCAGCACGACGATCTCGTGGAGCGCGCCCTTGGCCTCGGCCGCCGTCAGATCCGCGTCGAGCCAGGTCGCTTGCGCGTCGAGGTTCGCCGTCGAGTCGAGGAGGGCGATGTGCACGGCGCCGAGATCGATCGAGTAGGCGCGCCCCGCCGCTCCGCCGCCGACGCCGAAGAGCTGGCCGAAGCGATCGCCCCACGGCGTCAGATCGTGCTCGCCCGGCACCGGCGCCAGCGGCGCGGTCGTCAGGAGCGCCGCGCTGGCGTCGAAGAAGGTCTGCCACTCGGTGTCGGCGCCCGTCGAGACCACGTCGCCGGTGTGCACGACCAGATCGGGCGCCTCGGCGGTGACCGCGTCGATGACGTCGGTGGGCAAGGAGCCGGCGACCGCGCGCGTGTCGCCGACGATGGCCACGCGCACCGGCGCCATCGCCGCCATCGGCCGCAAGGAGAGCGGCACCGAGTGGATCGCCAGCGCCAGCCGGCCGCAGGCGTCGCGGCGCTGCAGATACTTCCAGAACTGATCGTCGTCGAGGTTGGGCTCGATCAACTTCTTCGCCATCGGCGCCGAGACCACGCCTTCGCAGTCGGCGGGCAGCGCGCTCGACTGCGCCGTCGCCACGTAGAAGCTGTAGTCGCGCCCGGCGACCAGATTGTCGATCTCGACCTCGTGGTGCATCGCCCAGCCGCCGTCGTACTCGCGCCCGTCGACGACCAGCCACGAGGGCGCCGAGCGATCGCTCTCCCACGCGATCCGCGTCGAGGTCGGCGACGGCTGCAAGCGATAGGGCCCCTTGGTCACCTGCACCGGGCTCTCGGCGGCGACGTCGTCACGCTGCAGGACCGCCGAGATGTCGACGGGCGAGTTGGTGGCCGGGATCTCCAGCGCGAGCACGTTGCGCTCGGGCTGAAGCAGCGACGGGAACAGGCGCAGATCGAGCGTGTAATAGCGGTTCTGCTGCGCCGGCGGCGTCGAGGCCGGCAGGTCGTCGTCGTCGGTCGACCAGTCGAGGCCGCCGCCGGCCACGTTGTCGTCGAGCGGCTTGCCGGCGTTGAGCAGCGCCCGCGTCGGCGTCGACAGCGTGATGGTGAGCCAGCGGTACTGGGCGATGTCGTCGCCGATGTTGAACGACGCGCGCAGGCACAGGCCGCCCGTCGGCACCGATGGCATCGGCAGATCGACCTTCTTCCAGGCGCTGTCGTCGAAGTTGGCGTCGCCGAACGCCGCCGGACAATCGCCGTTGACCGACGAGAGGACACGTACGGCGTCGCCGCGCGCGATGAGCGGCACCATTCCGTCGTTTCCATTGCAACCGGCCGTCGCCGTCGCCAGTCCTACCGCGACGAGCCCGGCCATCGTCGAAGGTCGCACCCTGCACCTCGCCGACTACATTGCCGAAGATATCGCGCCGAATCGGCCGATCCAAGCGTTTTTCCTGGCCCCCGCCGGCGCCATGCCGGAAACTCGGGAGTGAGGGGTCGAAGGGTCTGAGGGATGGATCAGGCCTCGATGGAAGCGTTGTACCGGACCTACGGCAGCATGGTGCTGCGGCGGGCTCGTACGCTCCTTGGGGACGAGCACGCCGCGCAGGACATGCTGCAGGAAGTGTTCATGAAGGCCATCCGCGCCTTCCCCGGTTTTCGCGGCGATTCGTCGCTCACGACCTGGCTCTACCAGGTGACGACGAACCACTGCCTCAACGCGATCCGCGACGGGGCGCGGCGGCGGCGCGCGCTCGAGCGGCGCATGCCGGCGCAAGGGCCGCGCGGAGAGTCGGCGGAAGACCGCGTGGGTGTCCAAGAGCTGTTGAGACAGCTGCCGCGGGAATTGGCGGAGGTCGCCATCTATTATTACGTAGACCAGATGAACCAGGACGAGATCGCGGCGCTGCTCGGCGTTTCCGAACGCACGGTGCGCAACCGGCTACGTGACTTTCGCGACGCCGCGCGCGACCAGCTCGATCCTGGAACCGACGAGGAGGCTGCAGGTTGATGGGCGCGCACATCGAGTTTTCGACCAAGCGACGGGCGGCGGCGTGCTTGTCGGATCTGACGCTCGATCGGCTCGTCGCCGGCGAGGCGGTGGGCGCGGCGGCCGAGGCGCACGCGGCCGGGTGTGACCGCTGCCGCGCGCGGCTGGCGTCGTTCCGCGCCGATCAGGCGCGCGATGCGACGCTCGTCGCCGAGCTGGCGGCGAACGCCAAGCTGCCGTCGGTGGTGCCGATCAAGCGGCGCGTGTGGCTGGCGGCGGCGCTGCCGCTGTTCGCCGCGGCGGCGATCATCCTGCTCTTGCTGCCGCGTTTTCTGCGCATGCCGGGCGTGCGCGAAAAGGGCGTGAGCACGCTCGCGCTCGACGTGGTGGTGCGCCATGCCGACGGGCGCATCGAAGCGCTGACGCCGGGCGGGCGCGTTCGTCCCGGCGACGCAGTGCGCTTCCTCGTGTCGACGCCGCGCGCGGGCCACCTCGTCATCCTCGGGCTCGATTCGGCCGGCGCGGTCTCGCTCTACGTCGGCGACGGCAACGGACCCGAGCGGGTCGAGCGCGGCGCGCGCCAGGCGATGCCGGGCAGCATCATCCTCGACGCCACGCCGGGTCCCGAGCGGCTGGTCGCGCTCGAGTGCGACGCCGCGTTCGCCGTCTCCGACGCCATCGACGCCGGCAGAAAGTCGCTGGCGCGGGCCGAAAAAGATCCACGCCGCGTCGGCACGCTCGGCTTGCCCGGCTGCATGGAAGCGGCGCTGACGATGGACAAGAGCCAATAATGAAGCTGCAGTGGCGCGCAGCCTGCCTCCTCGGAGCGCTGCTCGCCGCCGGAGCTCCGAGGGCGGCGCACGCCGACGTCAACCGCTTCGCCATCGTCATCGGCTCCAACTCCGGCGACGCCGACGAGCCGACGCTGCGGTACGCCGAGAGCGACGCCGAGCGCGTCGGCGGCGTGTTGCGCGCGCTCGGCGGCTTTCTGCCGGAGAACGTGATCACGCTGAACGATCTGCGCGCCGGCGAGGTGCGACGCGCGCTGATCGCGCTCAACGCGCGCCTGCGAGCGCTCTCGGGCGACTCGCTCATGATCGTCTATTACTCGGGCCACGCCGACGCCGAGGCGCTGCACCTGGCCGGCACGCACCTGCCGATGGCCGAGTTGCGCGATCTGGTCAGCGGCTCGGCGGCGTCGGCGCGCGTGCTCATCCTCGACGCCTGCCGCTCGGGCACCATCACGCGCGTCAAGGGCGGCACGCGCGCGCCCGCGTTCGAGATCGACGTCGGCTTCCCCGTCGGCGCCGAAGGCGTGGCCATGCTGTCCTCGTCGGCAGCGGGTGAGTCGTCGCAAGAGTCGGACGCGCTCGGCGCCTCGTTCTTCACGCACGCGCTGGTCTCGGCGCTGCTCGGCGCCGGCGACAGCAACCACGACGGCGCGGTCACGCTCGGCGAAGCGTTCGCCTATGCCAAGGAGCGCACGCTCGCCGCCACTTCGCGCACCGTCGTCGGGCCGCAGCATCCGACCTTCCGGCTCGATCTCGGCGGGCGCGAAGATCTGGTGCTCACGCGGCCCGGCGCCGAGCATCGCAACGTCGGAATGCTCGCGTTCGTGCGCCCCGGCGTCTACGTCGTGCACAAAGGATCGCAGGAAGGGCCGGTCGTCGCCGAGCTCGCCTCCGACGACGCCGGTGGCCGCATCGCGCTCGACGCCGGCCGCTACTTCGTCACGCGCCGCGAGCCCGATCATCTCGAGCAGGGCCGCTTCGACGTGACCGCGCACGCGACCACCAGCGTGGCGCCCGAGTCGATGACGCGGCTCGAGTACGCGCGCGTGGTGCGCAAGGGCGGCACCATCCGTCGCATCGCCGGCAGCCTGTTTGCCGACGGCGGCGTGCGCGGAGAGGTCTTCGGCCTCGGCACCGCGTGGCAGACCGAGATCGGCGGACGCATCGACTTCCGCCAGTTCTCGCTGGCGCTGCGGCTCGGCTTCGCGCAGTCGGGCGTGGACAACGGCCGGCTCGACATCACCACGCGCGAGATCGCCGTCGCCGTCGACGGGCTGCGCGCGTTCGATCTCGGGCCGCTCACGCTCGACGTCGGGCTCGAGCTCGGCGGCGCGTCGTTCGCGCAGGCGTTCCACGATCCGCTGACGGCAGATCGCGCGTCGTTCGGCCCGTTCGTGGGCGCGCTCGGGCAGCTCGAGCTGCCGCTGCCGTATCGGCTCTACGCGCGGCTCGAGCTCGCGGGTCTCTTCTACTTCCTCGACACCAGCGACGGGGCGGCGATGCAGACGGCGCCCACCTACCGATGCAGCTTGGGTGTGGGAGTATCCTTCTAGTGGTTGCCGCATTTTTTTGCAGGCGGTGTCGAACGGTGCGTGAACGATGAAGCAAATGCTCGCGCTCGGTCTCGTCGCAGCGACGGCTGCGTGCGACCCGCTGGCGACGGGCGGCTTCAAACCGCCGTACGAAACGATCAACGGACAGATCGACGGCACGACGGCGATGGAGATGCCGGCCGACGTGCACGTCGCGATCCTCTGGGAGAACGACGTCTCGCCGACGAGCAACTACTCGCTCGACGCGATCGACGTGGTCGCGCAATTTCCGGCGGCGTTTCACGTGCCGATCATTCACCTGCCCGCGATGCAGGTGATCGACACGATCCCGTCGGATCTGCAGATTCCGGGGCTCGATCCGAAGCTGAGCTGGTCGGTGGGCACGCTCGTGGTCTTCGCGGACAACGACGGCGACGGGCAGCTCACGATCACCGCGCCGGGCGCGCCCGCGTCGCCGGATCGCGTGCTCGCCGCCGATCTCGACATCTGGTGGCTCGGCTCGGGCGCGCCGGCACCGGCGCAGTTCCTCGACATCTTTCCGACGGCGCCGGGCTTCAGCCTGGTGCAGCCGGCGCCGACGCGCGATCCGCTGCCGGGCGAGTGTGGCTCCTTCGACGCCAACGGCCACTTCAGCGACTTGTGCGGCCCGGTGCCCACCGGCGATCCGGTGCTGCTCGACGTCGCGTCGTTCACCGAGCACATGACGCTCGCCGACAACGAGCGCTTCGACGGCTTCACCTGCAGCTCGTACTGGGGACCGCTCGAGTATCCCGACTGGGACAGAGCGACGCAGGATCAGATCTGCGACGGCGGCGTCTGCCCGTTCTGCCGCGGCTATCAGTGTCCGCCCGACCTGCCGATGGCCGGCGACACGGTGACCTGCTCCGCCGACGGGCTCGCGTACGTCTACAAACGTTGCACCAACGATCCGGTTTTTTGCGGCACGCGCTTCTGCCACTTCGGGCACGGAGAGCGTCAGGCCGCGGATCCGACGCCGACCGGCTGGCCCTGCCCCTAGACCTGGTTCCAAAACCAGTCCTAGCGGCGAGCTGACCAGCGGTCAGTAAACCGAGCTTCGGCTCGACGCGTGCGCCGTGCACGCGCGCAGCCGCGCTTTGCGCCGAAGGAGCGTGCATGCGTAGCGTTTTGCGTCTTGCCGTCTGCATCGTCGTCGCCGGCACCGCCGCCTCGTCGACGGGCTGCGACGACACCAGCCTCGGCCATCCCAAGGATCCATCGGGCCCGCCTCGGCTCATCAAGGCGATGGTCGAAGACTCCAGCTTCGTCGGCGGCCCGCCGTTTCAGCGCGCCGGCGCCGTCGATCTCCTCGACACCGGACCGCCGCCCGCGTGCAGCGACACCGATCCGTGCGTCACCCAATTCCTCATCGCGCAGACGGTGCCGCCGCTCGACTGCTCCGATCCGTCGGGCGGCACCTGCGTCGACCCGCTCGCCGTGCCGTCGACGGGCGTGCCGCTCAACGCCGGCGCCACCTATATCCGCCTCGTCTTCAACAAGCTGCTCGACGGCAGCATCGAGACCATCACCGTCGACGCCAACGGCGCGCCCACCGGCGCCACGCCCTACAAGCTCGCCGCCGGCATCGTCGAGCTCCTCGACAGCGCCGGCGCGCCCGTCGCCGGCACCACGGCGTACTACGACAACTCCGGCTCGCCCGAGTTCACCTCCGACGTCATCTGGATCCCGTTCGGCCCGGCGCTCGTGATCCTGCCCGGCAGCCTCGATCCGTCGTCGAGCTACACGATCCGCATCCACCCCGCGCTGCTCAAAGATCGCCAGGGCGATCCCGCCGCCGACGCCGCCGGCACGACGCTCGCCGATCCGACCGATCTCCACTTCACCACCGAAGCGATCGCGCCCAACCCCGACCTCTCGTATCCCGACTTCACGACGGCGCCGACGACGATCGCGCCCAACGAGGTGCTGCAGTTCGCCTTCTTCGAGCTCCTCGACGAGACCACGGCGACGGTGATTGCGACCGGCCCGGCCGGCTTCGATCCCGCCGCCGTCGAGGCCTACGCCGATCGCGGCAGCTCGCCGATCGCCGCCGACTGCAGCGCCGCCGAGAACGACGCGCAGCTCGACTTCGCGTACACCAGCGGCGACTGGCCCGCGGGCGATTACACGTTCGCGTTCACCGTCAAGGACGCGGCCGGCAAGTCCACGTACACGTCGCCGACCCTGCAGTTCACCGTCGCCGGCGCCGACGGCGATCCGGCGAGCGACGTCAACACCGTCGACAACCACGTCACGCCGGAGCAGTGCCTATGAAAACGCGCATCCTGCCGGCGCTCGCCGCCGCGATCCTCTTTTCGCCCGCTGCGTACGCCGCCACAACCGGCGCGATCGAAGGCACCGTGATCGATCAGGCGACCCAAAAGCCCATGGCCGGCGTCACCATCACCGTCACGTCGCCGGCGCTGCAAGGCGAGCAGACCGAGTTCACCGGGGCCGACGGCCACTACATCATCACCGAGCTGCCGCCCGGCGAGTACCTGGTGCGCTTCTACTTCGCCAACATCCACGTCGAGCGTCCCGGCGTCTTCGTGCTCGCCGACAAGACGCTCGCGGTCAACGTGCGCGTGCCGACGCAGACCGCCCAAGTGCAGACCATCCGCATCGTCGAGCAGGCGCCCACCGTCGACGTCGGCAACACGCAATCGCAGACCACGGTGACCTCGGAGCTGGTGCGCAACACGCCGGTGCAAGGACGCAGCTACGACAGCGTCATGACGCTCGCCGCCGGCGCCGCGCCCGGCACCGGCGAGAACGGCATCGGCAAGGGCGCCAGCGTCTCGTTCAACGGCGCCACCGGCCCGGAGAACAACTTTCTCATCGACGGCGTCAACACCACGAACCCGGCCTTCGGCCTGCTCGGCACGCAGCTCACGCTCGAGTTCGTCGGCGAGACCGAGCTCATCACGGGCGGCTACAACGCCGAGTACGGCCGCGCCACCGGCGGCGTCGTCAACGTGATCACCAAGTCGGGCTCGAACCAGTTCCACGGCGACCTCTGGTACAACGTGACGCCGTTCCAATTGCTGGGCCCGCTCATCGCGCGCTCGGGCGAAGCGATCGGCTCGCGCACGCACGAAAAGCTCGGCATGGACTTCGGCTTCGATCTCGGCGGGCCGATCGTCAAGGACCGCGTCTGGTTCTTCGCCGGCTTCGCGCCCACGTTCAACAGCTTCGACACCGCGCGCTCACTGCGCACGCGCCTCGACGCCGACATCCCCGCCGGCTTTTCCGGCGCCTACGCCGGCGACCTCGATTCGAGCGTCACCTGCCCGTCGTGGCTCGACAAGCGGCTGTGCACCACGCCCGGCTTCGCCACGCAAAACCTCGGCGATCAATATACGAAGCACTACGAGACCGACACGCGCCTGTACAACTGGATCGCCAAGCTCAACTTCCAGCTCAACCAGAACAACTCGCTCATCCTGCAGTACGTCGGCAGCCCGCAGACGACATCAGGCATCCTCGGCACGCTCAACGGCTCCGACGGGCAGCTCCTCGGCTCGACGTTCGACAACACCCACGACGCGCTCATTCACTTCGTCTCCAAGCTCGCCGATCGCAGGCTGCAGCTCGACGTCATCGCCGGCTATCACTACGAAGATCTGAACACCACGCCGACGGCCGCGGGCTCGGGCCCCGGCGTGCTCTACGCGAGCCAGCAGTCGCTCGCGACGTTCGAGCCTGGCGTCACGCCGTGCGCGCCGCAAGCACCGTCGGCGACGGCGACGTTCAACCCGTGCCCCGTGCTCAATTACATCGACGGCGGCTTCGGCTTTCATCAGCACACGACCGTGCAGCGCATCTCGGCGTCGGCGGCGGCGACCTATTTCGCGCGCTTCGGCGGCACCCACGCCTTCAAGCTCGGCTTCGACTTCGAGGACGACATCTACCGCGACAAGCGCGGCTACACCGGCGGCGCGTTCTATCGCGTCACGCCCGACGGCCCCGAGATCTACCAACAGTTCGCCACCAAGGTCCCGGCCAACGGACCGAACGGCGACGGCGAGGTCCTGCTCGACGGCTTCTCGGCGACGACGTCGACGTTCAACTACGGCGCCTATCTGCGCGACTCGTACAACGTCGGCTTCATCCCCGGCCTCACCGTCAACGCCGGCGTGCGCTGGGAAGGCCAAGAGGTGCGCGACATCAACGGCGTCACCCAGATCGGCATCTACGACAACTGGGCGCCGCGCGTCGGCGCCATCTACGACTTCACGCGCAAGGGTCGCTCGAAGCTGTTCGCCAGCTACGGCCGCTTCTACGAGTCGATCCCGCTCGACATCAACGATCGCCAATTCTCCGGCGAAGGCCTGGTCGCCGGCATCGGACAGACCTGCAGCGCCAACCCCGCCGGCCGCATCGATCCCACCACCTGCAGCGGCCCGAAAATTTCCAACTCCAACATCAACGGCGGCAGCTTCGGCCTGGTGGCGCCGTCGCTCAAGGGCATGTACTCGGAGGAGGTCACCGCCGGCGTGCAGCTCGACGTCGGTCTCGACATGGTGCTCGGCGCTTCCTACATCCATCGCGATCTCGGCCGCGTCATCGAGGACGTCTCGCCCGACGGCGGCGTCGATTACATCGTCGCCAATCCCGGCGACGGGATCGACCAGGGCGCGGTCCACGATCTGGAAAACAAGATCGCGCGCCTGCCGGCCGATCCGGCCTCGTGCAACGGCCAGGGCGGCCCCGGCTGCCCGCGCGCCAACGCGCAGCAGCAGCTCGCGCTCTACAAAGATCTGTCGCAAGGCTTCGCCAAGCCCAAGCGCAACTACGACGCGCTCGTCCTCACGGCGCAGAAGCGCCTGTCGCACAACTTCATCGTGCTGGCGTCGTACACCTACTCGCGCACCATCGGCAATTACCCGGGCCTGTTCCAGGCGTCGAACGGCCAGCTCGATCCCAACATCTCGACGCAGTACGATCTTCGCGAGCTGCTCGTCAATCGCGATGGCCCGCTGCCCAACGATCGCCCGCACAACCTCAAGCTGCAGGGCTCGTACTTCGTGCCGCTCGGCCGCTCGACGCTGGTCTTCGGCGCCGCGTTCAACGCGTTCTCCGGCAGCCCCATCGAAGTGCTCGGCGCGCATCCGACCTATGGGCGCCTCGAGACCTACGTCCTGCCGCGCGGCTCGGGCGGACGCACGCCGTTTGTCACGCAGCTCGATCTGCACCTCGCCTACAAGCGGCAGCTCTCGTCGCTGTTCGCGCTCGAGGCGTCGTGGGACGTGTTCAACGTGCTCGACCAGCAGGCGGTCACCGCCGTCGACAACGAGTACACGACCTCGAGCGTCAAGCCGATCCCCAACGGCACCGTCGGCGATCTCGCGGGTCTGAAGACGCTCGCCGGCGGCGCGCCGATCCTCAATCCCAACTACGGCCGCGCCACCGCCTATCAGGCGCCCTTGTCGATGCGCTTCGGGCTGCGCCTGTCGTTCTGATGGATCAGTCGGCGGCGCCATCGGTGGTCGCGCTGGTCGCAGCGACGAACAGATCGCTCACGCTGCAGCTCTTGCCCAGGTTGAGATCGGCCATGCCCGCGCCGATCACCTGGCCGCCGGCGACCGCGTCGATCGTGAGGTGCACCGCCGACTTCGAGGGAAATCCCTGAGGCCACGTCACCACGATCTTCGTGGTCTCGCCGAGCGTCCCGGGATCGGGGTTCGGCGTGTGCGGGAAGCTCTCCGACACGGCCGCGCCCGGATCGTCGCCGAAGACGGTGATGGTGTCGGCCAGCGCCGACGTGTCGAGGAGGTAGACCGTCAGCGTCAGCGTGCCGGCCGCGCAGCTCGACGACGAGCAGCCCGCCGACAGCGTCGCCGCGAGGACGAGCCCGAGAGCCATTTGGTACCAGCGCATGGTTCAGTCGCCTCCATCGATGCCGGCGTCGAGCCCGAAGCCGCGCGCCGAGATCAGAAGCTCGCTCGCGCCGCACTTCTTGCCGAGGTCGACGTCGGCCATGCCGTTGCCGAGGAGCTGCCCGCCGGCGAGCGCGCTGATCGTCAGGTGCACCGCCGCGTACGTGGGAAATCCCTGCGGC
>DASXOU010000577.1:0-1922 GCA_036494045.1 Polyangia bacterium
GTGCGGGCGCGAGATGATGTTGGTGTCCTTGTCGTGCTCGAGCGCTTGCAGCGCCACGCCGAAGCTCGGGATGCTCTGGCCGAAGAGCGTGAACGACTTGCCGAGGATGCCGGCGAAGAGGCCGCCGCCGACGCCGCCGCCGGCCGCCGCCGCGGCCATGCTGGTGGGGCTGAAGCTGACCAGCGTCGACGATTCGTTCGACACGAAGCCCGACACGCTGCCGTCGCCGGAGCCGACGCCCTGATGCCACGAGACGCCGATGGTGCGCGCTTTGTCGACGGTGAGATCGAGGATCACGGTCTCGACGTAGACCTGCCGGCGCGGCACGTCGAGCTTTTGCACCAGATCGCGCACGGTGGCGAAGTCGGCGGCGTTGGCGAAGATGACCAGCGCATTGGCGGTCTTGTCGGCGCCGATGCGCACGTCGCCGCTGAGCGGCAAGGTGCCGCCCGTCGGAGAGGGCACGCTGGTCGGCGCGCCGCCGCCGAGCGAACGCGTGCCGGAGGTCCCGCCCGTCGACGCGCTCGAGCGCGCGCTCAGGCCGACCGAGCTCAACGTCGCGGCCACGTCCTCGGCGTTGGGGTTGGCGAGATAGAGGACATGGCCTTGCGACGCGGCGCCGTCCTCGGCGGGCGGATCGATGCGCTCGGCGATCGCCTGCACGCGCGCGAAACCCTCGTCGGTGCCGACGATCGCCAGCATGCGCGCGGCGTCGATGGGCACGAGCGCGCGCACGTCGCCGTCGATGGTGGCGACGGCGCCCTTGGCCGCGGCCTTGGGATCGCCCGACGGCGCCGGCCGATGCGTGGCGGCGCCGAGGATCTTCTCGAGCGACGCGGCCAGATCGGTCGGCGTCTGCGCGTGCGCCTGCAGTGTGTAGATGCGCGCGCCCGCTTCGCCGACGTCGAGCGCGCCGACGAGCTCCGACATGCGCCGCGCGTTGGCCGCGCGATCGATGATGACGAGCGCGCTGGCGCCGAAGACGCTGACGTCGCCGTCTTTGCTCTTCATGCGCCCGAGCAGCTCGGCGAGCTCTTGCGGCGCGGCGTGCTTGGGATGGAGCAGGCGCACGACGTAGCGGTCGTCGTTCGGGCCCGCGCCGCCGTCGAAGTCGGGCGCCGCGATCTCCTTGGCACGCCCGCCGTCGACGATCTTGAGCGTGTTGCCCGAAGCGTCGACGGTGAGGCCCATCGACTCGAGCGCGCCGTAGAACAGGCGATAGACGTCGGCGGCGCTGACCAGATCGGGGACATCGATCATCACCTTGCCGCCGCGCTGCGCGATGGCGCTGGCGACGACGATCGGCCGGCACGAGATCTGTCCCAGCGACGCGGTCAATTCGCCGACGCCGACCTCGCCGCGCACGCTCCACTTGAACTTCTTGTCCGGCGGATATTTCTGGCAGCCGAGGAAGGTGTCGGCGCCCGGCGGCGGCGGCGCGTCGACGGCGGCAGTCGCGCGCGCGAGGCCGTCCGCCGGCAAGAGGACGACCGGCGCGATCACCAAGACGAGCGCGAAGCACGAGCGCATGGCGCCTCCTAGAGCAACCGCCGTGCCGCGCGTAAACCCGCGCGAATCGGCGATCTGCGCGCGTCCAGCGACATCTTGGCAAGCGCGCGTGACCGGCGCACTGCCAGGCTGACACGCCCATCTCGTGGGTGTACCCTGCCGTCGTGACACCGCTCGCCGCCGAGTTCGCGGGTACGGCGCGCTTCCAGGTGCTCGCGCGGCTGGGCGCCGGCGGGATGGGCGTGGTCTACGACGTCTTCGATCGCGAGCGCAAGACGCGCATGGCGTTGAAGACCCTGCGCACGCTCGGCGGCGTCGAGCTCATGCGCTTCAAGAACGAGTTCCGCGCGCTCTCCGACCTGCACCACACGAACCTGGTTTCGCTCGGCGAGCTTATCCATCACGACGGGCTG
>DASXOU010000578.1:0-3659 GCA_036494045.1 Polyangia bacterium
TGCCCATGCCGCCGCCGCCGCCGCCGCCGCTGCCGCCGCCGCCAGTGCCGCCCGAGCCACCGTTGTTGCCATTGCCGCCACAGCCGATGATCGAACCCGCGGCCGAGGCCGCGAGCACCATGCCGAGGGCGAGGCTTGCGATGATCTTCTTGCTCATGTGTTCTCCTCGTAGTCTCGTCGTCGACCGGTTAGTGCGCTTCGCAGTAGCCGAAGCGGCAATGCGTCGCCGAGCTGCTGGTGCAGTCGCTGTCCATCGTGCATGCCATGCAGCTCGCCGGCGCGGTGCCGGCGACCTTGGTGTCGAACGCGCAGCCGCACGGCGCGGCCGGCGTGTACGGCGTCATCGGCGCGCCTTCCTTGGCGTGCGTGACGTTCATCGCGCACACCGGCGTCAGGTGCGACGAGACGGTCAGGCTGAGCACGTCGACGGGCGGCGAAGCGAGGTTGCCCGAGAGGAGATCGATGAAGTACTTCGCCCCCGCGTCGGTCGGCGTGCCCGTGCCGTCGACGTTGGCGAGCGTGTGGACGTAGCCCCAGATCGCATAGCGTCCGTCGCGCACGTTGCGCCGGTCGCGCGACGTCAGCGTCGAGTCGGGCCAGTAGGCCAGCTGCTGATGAAACCCGCGGAACGCGAGCGCCTTGACCGAGTTGCGGTTGCTGACGCCGCCCGTCGACGCGTCGTAGAAGTCCTCGCCCAGGATGCCGATGGTCTTCTCCGCCGCCGTCTGGTTGTTGGCCACGACCGCGTTGAACACGGGACCCGAGCCGGTCTGCGGCATTCCCTGCCAGTCGTGCGCGCCGAGGCCGCTGTTGATCGCGATCATCGCGCGCGTGCCCGACGTGTTGCTGCGGGTGAAGTAGGCCGTCGGATCGACCCACGGCGAGACCATGCCGGAGGCGCCCATGCCGAACATGAGGTAGACGTCTTCGGCGCTGATCGCCTTCTGCGTCGAAGACGCCGGCACGACCAGGACCATGTCGTTGACCGGGCCGTTGAAGTCGTGCGCCGTCGTCGGCACCGCCGGGCTGCCCGGGCACAGCGAGATGTCGACGTCCGACAGCACCAGCGTGTACGGCGGGCTCACCGGCGTCGCCGGCTGGGTGCAGGTCGCGTTCACCGTGCCGTCGCCGCCGGCGGGCACGTAGTACATCGTCGTGGTGCTGGCGATCGGCATGGGGGGATTGGCGACCAGCGCCGCGCCGCCGCACGAGCCGAGGCTCTTGTCATAGACGATCACGTACGGCGTCGGCGCCGTCGTCAGCGCCGGGCCAACGGCCTTGAGCACCGGCTCGAGCGCGGTCGATCCGGTGATGTAGATCGGCTTGGCCGTGAACGTGGCGGTGCCGGCCGCGTTGTCGACCGTGATGTTGCCGCTGCCGTCCAGCGTGTAGCTGTCGGTGTTGGCCGCGCGCGCCGTTGCCGCGCCGGCCAGGAGCGCCATCGCCGGCACGAACGCAACTAAGCTCTTTCGAAAGTTCATTACTCGCCTCCTCCGTGGTGCGCCACGAATAAGGGAGCCGCGCAATGCACGGCAACGGCAAAAGGTCACGCAACGAACCTTTGTCGCGCTGTTCATCGAGTCGTAAGGTTTTTCAAAAGCGATTTCTGACGAACGCTTGGCGCCGTTTTCGCGCCGGGTGCGGACGGGATTCCGCGGTCTAAGCGACGCACGCCGCGCGTCCAAAATGCATCGAACCTGCAACACGACGCGGCTCGAAACCAATCGCTTCGCGACAAGACGGCGACAATCGCAAAACATCGAGCCGCAACGGGTCGCGGCGCTGTGCACGATCCGCGCAGCGCGAGACGTTCACTCCGGCGCCGGCCACGCGTCACGCGCGCAGCGATATGGAACGCGGCCACAGGGAGGCCGAGAGATGAATCACGCACGATTGGGGATGGCCGCGCTCATGGCACTGGGGCTGGCCGCGGGCTGCGACGACGACACGACGACGGCGATGACGACGGACATGGCCGCCGCCGACCTGGCCGGGGCCGCCGATTTGGCGACGGCGTCGGACCTGGCGACGGCGTCGACGCCGACCAAGAAGGTGATCGTGTTCGTGTGGGACGGGCTGCGTCCCGACTCGGTCACGCAAGCCGATACACCGAACCTCTATGCGCTGAAGACGGCCGGCGTCGAGTTCCAGGACAATCACTCGACCTACCCGACGTTCACGATGATGAACTCGGCGGCGTTCGCCACCGGCTCGTTCCCCGAGACCACCGGCTTCTACGGCAACACGCTCTGGGCGCCCGGCGCCGTCGGCGCCAACTCCGCCGGCCACACGCAAGACTTCGTCGATCCGGTGTTCACCGAGGACTGGAGCGTGCTCCAGGATCTCGACACCTTTTACGGCAACAAGCTCACGCTCGTCGGCACGCTCTTCCAGACGGCGCAGGCGCGCGGGCTCGTCACCGCCGCCGTCGGCAAGTCGGGCGCGGCCTTCTTGCAGGACTATCGCAAGGGCGGCTACATCGTCGAGGAGAACATGGTGTGGCCGCTCTCGCTGGCTCGGGAGATCCAGGCGATCGGCGACGTGCTGCCGGCGAACACGCCGTTCGCGTACGCGCCCGGCCAGCTGACGCTGTCGTCGGTGAACGGCACGCCGACGGCGTCGGCGGCGCGCGTGACGCTCGCCGACAAGGCGACCGGCGATCCGACCGCGAACGCGACGGCTCCGCCTGCGCCGGCGAACCTCTACCTCTTGCAGACGTACCTCACCTACGTGCTGCCGAAGGCGCCGGACCTGACGCTCATCTGGTTCCGCTCGCCCGACAGCCCCGAGCACAACTATGGCCCGGGCTCGCCGACCTATCACGACGCGCTCAAGAACCAGGACCTCCTCCTCGGCAAGCTGCAGACGGCGCTCAAGGACAAGGGCTGGGACAAGACGACCGACATCATCGTCGTCTCCGATCACGGCCACTCCAACGTGTCGGGTAATCCGACGCTGTTCCCGCTGCGCGACATCACCTCGGGCGCGATGGGCGCGGTCGACGCGACCAACGGCTGGTCGGTCTCGGGCGACGTGCGGCTCGCCGACCTGTTGTCGCGCGTCGGCGGCGGCACGCCGACCTTCCCCAACGTCTACGACGGCAACAACTGCATGTACGTGCCGTCGATGAGCGGCGTGAAGTCCGACGGCTCGACGGTCTATCCGACGCTGCCGTTCGACACCACGTGCACCTCGGCGATCACCGCGCCGGCCAACACGGCCGGCTACACGACCAAGGGCTATCTGGTTCCGGCGGGCGCGCTGCCGGCCAAGTCGATCGTGATCGCGACCAACGGCGGCTCCGATTATCTGTACGTGCCCGATCACGACGCCACGACGCTGGCGAACCTGGTCACGTTCCTGCAAAAGCGCGAGGAGGTCGGCGCGATCTTCGTGAGCTCGCGCTACGGCGCGATCGCCGGCACCATTCCGATGACGACGGTGAACCTCGAGGCCACCGGCCGCGTGGTGCCCGACATCATCGCCAGCTACGACTTCGACGCCAACGCGATGGTCGCCGGCGTCCCCGGCATCGAGTACGAGAGCATGTCGTCGAGCAACAACCGCGGCATGCACGGCAGCTTCAGCCCGCGCGACGTGCACAACACGCTCCTGGCGATGGGGCCCGACTTCAAGGCCGCGTTCGCCGACACGCTGCC
>DASXOU010000579.1:0-2956 GCA_036494045.1 Polyangia bacterium
AGACCGTAGGCGCGCTCGACGACCTGCAGCGCGGGGACGACCGTGGTCGCCTTGAGCGCCACGTCGGTGACGCGGTTGATGGCGATGCCCGGCGCGATCTCGACGAAGAGCGACGCCATCCCCGGCAGCGGCAAGAAGCCGCGGGCCGTCTTGCCCATGAAGCTGGCAATCTGCGGCTGGAGCGCGTCGAGGAAGGTGTAGGTCCGGAGCGTGGTCGCCATGAGTTGGCGCAAGGCACCAAAGCGCCGACGCCCGATCAATCATCAATAGATACGGGAGCTACCCAAACGCGATCGCCGAGGCGGTCAGAAGGTACAGCGCCACGAATCCGCAGATGGTCAACCAGCGCCGCCGGCGTTGGCTCACCATCTGCGGCTTTCTCGCGCTCTACCTGCTGACCGCGTCCGCGATCGCGTTCGGCTAGCGCCGCGAAGTTCTCGCGCCCATCTATTGATCGTCACTCGGGGCTTTGGTAACTTCCGCCAACTCATGGCGACCACGCTCCGGACCTACACCTTCCTCGACGCGCTCCAGCCGCAGCTCGCCAGCTTCATGGGCAAGACCGCGCGCGGCTTCTTGCCGCTGCCGGGGATGGCGTCGCTCTTCGTCGAGATCGCGCCGGGCATCGCCATCAACCGCGTCACCGACATCGCGCTCAAGGCGACGACGGTGGTTCCGGCGCTGCAGGTCGTGGAACGCGCCTACGGCCTTCTCGAAGTGCACGATCCCGATCAGGGCGAAGTGCGCAACGCGGGCACGGCGATCCTCGACTTCATGAAGGTGTCGGAGTCGGATCGGCTGAAGCCGAAGGTGCTGACCAATCAGATCATCCGCGCCATCGAGCCGTACCAGGCGCAGATCATCAATCGCAACTCGCAGGGCATGATGATCCTGCCCGGCCAGTCGCTGTTCATTCTCGAGACCGAGCCGGCCGGCTACGTCGCGTTCGCCGCCAACGAAGCGGAGAAGGCGGCGCAGGTTTCACTGGTGTCGTTGACCCCGTACGGTGCGTTCGGCCGCCTCTACATGTCGGGTCCCGAGGCGGAGATCGACGCCGCGGCGAATGCGGCCATCTCGGCGATCGAGAGCATCAGCGGCAAGATGCCGGAAAAGTTCGTAGACAAATAACGGAGCGGAAAAAAGCAAATGGCTGATGCACTCGGAATGATCGAGACGAAGGGTTTCGTTGGCATGGTCGAAGCGGCCGACGCGATGGTCAAGGCGGCGCGCGTCGAGCTCGTCGGATACGAGCGCATCGGCGGCGGCTTCGTCACCGCCATCGTGCGCGGCGACGTGGCGGCGGTCAAAGCAGCGACGGAAGCGGGGCAGCGCGCGGCCGAGCGCGTCGGCGAGCTGGTCTCGGTGCACGTGATTCCGCGTCCGCACGCCAACATCGATCTGGTGCTCCCGCTCGGCCGTCAGGATTCGGCGGAAGGCTCGAGCTCGGGCGGCGGCGGCGGCGGCAAGAAAGCCAGCAACGGGTAAGCGCGCGCAATGGTGATGGGCAAAGTGGTCGGGACGGTGATCTCGACCCGCAAGGAGGACGAGCTCTCGGGGCTCAAATTCCTCCTCGTGCGCGCGTGCGACGCCGACGGCAAGGCGACCGGCGGGACCGTGGTCGCCGTCGATGCCGTCGGCGCCGGCGTCGGCGAGGTCGTGCTGTATGCGTCGGGCTCGTCGGCGCGGCAGACCAAGGTGACCAAGGATCGTCCGGTCGACGCGACGATCATGGCGATCGTCGACGAGATCGAGATCGACGGCGACCCGCGCTATCAGAAAGTGCCGACCAGGTGATTCGCTAGATGCAAACGCTCGACGAAAAACGGATCCAGGAAATTGTCGAGAAGGTGATGGCGCGCCTCGGCGGCGCCGATCTGCCGTCGTCGCCGCTGGAGGCGATCGATCGCGCGATCGTCAAGACGGTGCCGCTGCCGAACGCGCCCTCGTACGGGCAGCCGCGCCCCGACGAGATGCGGCACAAGAACATCCGCATCCCGAGCGCGCGGCGCGGCATCTTCCCCGACGTCGACTCGGCGGCGAAGGCGGCGCGAAAAGCGTTCGAAGCCTACGATCGCGTGTCCATCGAGACGCGCGACAAGATGATCGCGGCGATGCGCGCCACGTCGCTGGCGCATCTGCGCGAGCTCGCCGAGTACGCGGTCGCCGAGACCGGGCTCGGCCGCTTCGAGGACAAGCTCAAGAAGAACACCCTCGTCGCCACCAAGACGCCGGGCACCGAGATCCTGCGGCCGATTACGTACTCGGGCGACTACGGCCTCATGATCACCGAACGCGCGCCCTACGGCGTGTTCGGCGCCATCACGCCGACGACCAATCCGACCGAGACCATCATCTGCAACGGCATCGGCATGCTCGCCGGCGGCAACGCGGTCATCTTCAATACGCACCCATCGGCGTGGCGCGTCTGCGGCTGGTTGGTGCACCTGCTCAACGAAGCGATCGTCGGCGCCGGCGGGCCGGAAAATCTGTTGTGCGCGATCGCGGAGCCGACGATCGAAAGCGCGCAGGCGCTGATGCGCCATCCGCTGGTGCGCATCCTCGCCGTCACCGGCGGACCCGGCGTCGTCAAGGAAGCGATGAACTCGGGCAAGCGCGCCATCGCCGCCGGCCCGGGCAATCCGCCCGCGGTCGTCGACGAGACGGCGCACCTCGACATCGCCGCCAAGGGCATCGTCGAAGGCGCGTCGATCGACAACAACATCATCTGCACCGCGGAAAAAGAAGTGCTGGCGGTGTCGTCGATCTGCGATCGCTTGAAGGAGCTGCTGGTTCGCGAGGGCTGCTACCTCATGAACGACAAGCAGGTGCGCCAGCTCGAAGGCGTCGTGCTCGAAGGCGATCACACGAACAAGAAGTTCGTCGGTAAGAACGCGAACGTGATCCTCAAGCAGATCGGCGTCCACGTCGGCGACGACGTGCGGCTGGCGATTTGCGA
>DASXOU010000580.1:0-21615 GCA_036494045.1 Polyangia bacterium
CACACGTTCCCGCCGCGCTTCCGCGTCTGATGCGATTGCCGATGCCGTTGCCGATAGAGTTCTGCGAGCGCCAACAGCGGGCGCAATGAGCCGGTGGTCAATCGCGGCGGCGTAAAGGGCCGCGTCGCGCGACTGAGCGCGACATGAAGCGGCCCGCTGGAGTCGCACCGCCCGCGAAGGCGGGCGGACTGCGACGGATTCCGACGCCGCGAGGGACCACCGGCTCGTTGCGCCCGCGCCCCCAGCGACCGTCCGCTAAAAGTCGCCGAACAGCTGCGTGATCCTGACGTCCAACGCGCTCGCCACTTTGAACAGCGAGGATACCGACGCCGACGACTCGGCCCGCTCGATCTGCGACAACAGCGAGACCGACAGCTTCGTGCGTCGCGACATCTGCTTCAGCGTCAAATTGCGCGCCTTACGCAGCTCGCGGATGTTGCGCCCGATGGTCTGGTGCAGCTCGTCCTCCTTGCGCAGGACGAGGCCCTTCTTCTTCGCGATGCGCTCGATGACCGCGCGGAATTCGTCGACGCTGAACGGCTTCTTGATGTACGCCGAGACGTCATGCTCGATCGACGCCGTCGCCGTCTCCAGCGACGGATAGCCGGTCAGGATGATGACCGCGACGTCGTCATCCTGCTTGCGGATGAGCCCGAGCAGGTCGATTCCGGAAAGCTTGGGCATCATGAGGTCCACGATGCACACGTGGTACTCGCCCGCTTTCAGCGTATCGACGACTTGCGTCGGATCGTTGATTGTCGTGACGTGGTATCCGTCGTGCGTGAGGAAATCCTCGAGGTACTCGCAGACGTCTTTGTCGTCGTCGACGACCAGCAGATTCAATTGCGAAGACAACAGCCCCCCGGCCACGCCGCCAGGCGTCTAGGTACTTGCCAAATTGCCTGGTCGGGGCGAGAGGATTTGAACCTCCGACTTTTCGGTCCCGAACCGAACGCGCTACCAGGCTGCGCTACGCCCCGAGTTGAAGCCCTCGTTACCTAGCCCGAGCTAGAGGGGTTGTCAACGGTAATTGGGGAATTTTTCACGGAGTCGGGGTCCGCGCCCCTCAGTAGCAATACGGAATTTCGGAGCCTTGGCTCGCGTGAATGCGCGGCCCGTCTGATGCAGCAGTCGGCGCGCATGCGCTGCATACGATGGGTCGTCTTCGTCGCCGTCGGCAGCCTCGCAGGGGGTTGTCTCTCGATGATCATTCCCGAGCACCATCCGGCAACGGAGCTCGACATGGGCGCCGGCCTGGGGGGCGACGCCTCGGGGACCGGTGGCAACGCCGCCACACCGCTGGACGCCGGGAGCGACCTCGGAGACGTGGACGGCGGCGCTCCCTGACAAGCGTAGTTGACACCGGACCACCCCTGGGTGGCCGTTACACACCATCCCACCCATATATGTGGTCCCGAGCCCCTCAGGTGGGGTCCAAAGTCCCAGCCGCGGTCGAGTTTTCATAATAGTTTTGGGCATGCATATGGGCGCGCGGGTTGCACCGGTGCATCGCACCATGGTCCCCAACCGCCGGCTTCGGGAGGAGATGGCTCGGGCCGACAAGCTCGCAAAAGAGCGCCGAAAGCAGAGCCACTTCGACGACCAGGCGACCTACGTACCGGTCGAGGATCGCGTCCCCGAAGAGACCCGCCCCGGCCACGTCCGCGACTACGCCGCCGACATCGTCGACGTCGAAGAGGAGATGGAGCTCCACACCGGCGACATCGAGAAGGTCGAGGCCTTCGAGCTGGCGACCTCGGACATCGACATCAGCGACCTGACCGACGACGGCGTGCCCAACCCCGACTTCTTGAAGACCGTCGTTCCCAAGAAGCCGCACGTCGAATACAAGATGCACCGCCCGCGTCGCGAAGCGGTCGACTTCGACGACGAGCAGACGCGCATCGATCCGCCGAGCGACCCCGACGTCGAGGTGCTCGAGATCGACGAGCGCCAGGAGCCGGCGCCGCGCCTCATCAAGGCGCAGAAGCTGCCGCTCGACGAGTTCCCGTCGGAGAAGTCGGTCGTCTCGCGCATCGTCAAGTCGGTGGTGGCGGCGCTGCCGTCGGCGATCCGCAAGGCGGTCGACAAGACCGGGCAGCACATCCTTCCCAATCACGGCAAACGCGACAAGTCGCAGCAGATCAACGTCGGCGCCGGTGAGGAGCGGCCGCAGTCGTCGGGCGTCGACGCGCGCGCCTGGCGCGAGATGCGCACTTCGCCGATCTTCGACGGGCTGCCCAACGAGGCGCTGCGCGACGCGCTCATGTCGGGCGACGCGCACGTGTTGCGCCTGGTGCGCGATTCCTTGGTGCCGATGGACGGCTCGATCGCGCTGGTGCGCTCGGGCCAGGTGGCGATCGCGCGCTTCGCCGAGGAGGCGCTCGCCGGCGAGCGCAAGGCGGCGCACGCGGCTGCCGTCGCTGCGGCGAAGAACGGCGGCGCCATCGACAAGAAGGAGCGCAAGCGGCGCAACGAGGTCGGTCCGCTGATTCGCGTCGCCGAGCAGAACCTGGCGACGTTCGAGGACGGCGACGTCGTCGAGACCGCGGTGAGCGCCGCCAACCACGCGACCATTGCCTGCTACACGGCGACGCCGGCCGTGGTCATCACGATTCAGCGCGGGCGCGTCGACCTGTGGAAGCGGATCTATCCGTTCATGGCCGATCGCTTCCGCCGCGCCTCGACGGCCGCGCGCGCCAAGGTCGAAGCCACCGACGGCGCCAAGTCGGCGGTCGCGGACTTCTTCATCCGTCACGGCCTGTCGGTGTCGATGACCTTGCGCGTGCGCAAGATCGACGCCTGCATCGAGTGCAAGGCGTGCGAGAAGGCGTGCGAGGAGCGCTACGGCGTCAAGCGTCTCGCCATCAACGGGCGCATCCTCGGCAACCTCGACTTCGTCGACGCCTGCCACACCTGCACCGATCAGCGCTGCATCGATCCGTGCAACTTCGACGCGATCTCGTTCGATGCGCAGCGCAAGGAAGTGCTCATCAAGGAGGACGCCTGCACCGGCTGCACGCTGTGCGCGACGGCGTGCCCGTACAACGCGATCGAGATGCACGAGCTCGACGAGGCGCCCGACTTGCGGCTGCGCCTCAACAAAGAGGGCAAGCTCGCCTTCGGCGACGGTACGCCGCGCAAGGCGAAGCTGCGCCGCATGGCTTCCAAGTGCGACCACTGCGCGTTCTACGAGGACCAGGCGTGCATCACGGCGTGCCCGACGGGCGCGCTGGTCGAGATCCTGCCGTCGGACGCGGTGACGCAGCTGCCGGACGCGGCGCGCGCGTCGGCCAAGGCCGGCTACGACCGCACCGTCGCCATCGACGTCAACAACCTCAACGAGTCGAAGGCGTTCATCAAGGGCGGCCTCGACATCCCCGAGCTCGGACGCGCGCGCGCGCCGCGGAAGAAGCTGTCGCTGCCGATGTGGTGGACGCTCGGCATCGGCGCGTTCCTGCTCTCGTGCACCGAGATCGCGATGCGCCTGTGGCTGCCGAAGTACTCGATGTCGTATCTCATCGCCACGCTGGTCGAGGGCATCGATCCCGAGCTGGCGCTGTCGAAGATCGACTATCGGCCGGGCTGCGAGCTGGCGGTCAACTTCGGCTACACCGGCACGGCGCTCATGATCACCGGCATGCTCTACGTCTGGCGCCGGCGCTTCAGCTTCATGCGCAACGTGGGCTCGTTGCGCTCGTGGTTCGAGTGGCACGTCTTGACCGGCGTGCTCGGGCCGGCGTTCATCCTGTTGCACTCGGTGGCCAAGCTCGACAACTGGGTCTCGCTCGGCTTCTGGTCGATGATCATCACCGTCATCTCGGGCCTGCTCGGGCGCTATCTGACGACGCAGATCGAGGAGCGCGCGTCGACGGCGGCGATGGAGGTGCTCGACATCGATCGCCAGCTGGCCAAGATCCGCGGCACGCAGCCGGGCGTGCGCGCCGCCGACGTCTGGTACGAGGCCGCTCGCCGCCGCGTGACCAACTTCGACAATTGGCTCGGCGGCAAGGCGCAGAAGCCGACCTTCTTCGGCGCGCTGTGGACCTTCTGGTGGTGCGTGCGCGACGACGTGATGCGCGGGCGTCGCATTCGCCAGCTGCGCAAGCAGCTGCGAAAGACCGTGCACGGCAAGGGCGCACGCAAGGTGCGGCGCGAGGCGACGCGGCTGTCGCTGCGGCTGGCGCTGCTCGAGCGGCGCCGTCAGCTCCTGCCACGTCTGGAACCGTTGTTCAACCAGTGGAAGGCGGCGCATATCCCGATGTCAGTTCTGCTGACGATCATCGCCACCATCCACATCGCGATCGAGCTGCGCCGGTAAGGGGACCCGACGCGCGCGCGATCTTCTTGAGTGCGCGTGCCATCTGAGCGACGATACGGCGTGATCCGCCTTCTCCGCCTCGCGGCCGTGGCCGCCCTCCTGGCGCTGCCATCCGCTGTGTTCAACGGCGGCTTGGCGCGGGCCGACTTCTTCTCGACGTCGCCCGGGCCACTGACGCAGTCGCACGCCAACATCGACGGCAAGGACCACTGCCAGGACTGCCACGTCGGCTCGCGCGACGTCGCCATCGACAAGTGCCTCAAGTGCCACACGGCCATCGCCGAGCGGCAGAAGGAGCGCAAGGGCGTCCACGCGTCGCCCAAGGCGCTGGGCAAGCAGTGCGAGCTCTGCCACACCGACCACAAGGGGCGCGGCAAGGACATCCTCGGCTTCGCGTCGTTCGGCGGGATCGATCGCTTCGACCACAACGACCTGACGACCTTTCCGCTCGAGGGCAAGCACCAGACCACCAAGTGCAAGGACTGCCACAAGGAGAGGACGGCGTCGGGGACGCTGACGTATCTGAAGTCGCCGGTGGCGTGCGCCGCGTGCCACAACAATCCGCACGGCGATCTGCGCGACAACATGCGCCGCTGCGAGCGCTGCCACGACGCCAAGACGTGGCACATGATCGACAACCCGCAGTTCGATCACGATCGCGACACGCGCTATCCGCTCGAGAAGAAGCACGAGCCGGTCAAGTGCGCGGCCTGCCACTTTACGACCCGAAGCGGGCAGCCGCCGAACTCGAAGAACACGATTCCGCCGACGAACGCGGCCGGCTATCAGAAGCTGACCTTCCGCTGGCCGACGTGGGGATTCGACTGCACGCCGTGCCACGACAACGTGCACGGGACCTCGTTGTTCGGAACCAAGGCGTGCAAGCTGTGTCACTCGGCCAAGGTCGAGTTCACCAAGATCAACTTCGACCACAACCGGCGTACGCGCTTCCCGCTCGACGGTGAGCACGCCGATACGCGCAAGGTCACCTGCTACAGCTGCCATCCCAAGGAGCAGAAGTCGAAGCCCGAGCGGCGCTGCGATGCGTGCCACAAGGACGTGCACCAGGGGCGCTTCGCCAAGGTGTCGAACAACAACGACTGCGGCGTCTGCCACTCGGCGGCGAACTGGCCGACCGATCTGCGCTTCGATCACGCGGCGCACACGAGGTTCCCGCTCACGGGCGCGCACGCCAACGCCGACTGCCGCGCGTGTCATCGCGGCAAGGGCGACGCCGACTGGGAGAACGTGTCGGATCTGATCAGCGGCAAGGGCGCGAGGCAGAAGGTGGCGTGCATGGGCTGCCACCAGCACGAGAACGTGCACCAGAAGCAGTACTCGAACGATCGCTGCCTCGAGTGCCACAAGATGGCCGGCATCGTCGACACCAAGCCGCGCGCCATCAGCGAGTTCCACGGGCCGAACTCGCGCTTTCCCTTGACCGAGGGGCACAAGGGCGTGGCGTGCGAGAAGTGCCATCCGGGCAACGTGTTCAAGGAGAACACGCCGCTGCAGTGCGGGCCGCAATGTCACCCCGACGAGCTGCACAAGGGGACGCTCGGCAAGGACTGCCTGAATTGCCACACCGGCGGCAAGTGGGAGGCGCGGCTCTTCGATCACGACACCAAGACCAAGTGGCCGCTCGTCGGCAATCACAAGGACGTCTTGTGCGAGGCGTGCCATCCGCGGCGCGATTTCGCGAACAACCGCGGCAAAGAGGCGACTTGCTACAACTGCCACAAGAAGGACGACGCGCACGCCGGCGAGCTCGGCACGCACTGCGAGACCTGCCACTCACCGACGGGCGACGTGTCGTTCGATCACAACGATCCGAAGTTCTCGGACTGGCCGCTCGAGGGCAAGCACGACAAGGTCAAGTGCAACGAGTGCCATAAGTCCATCCACTTCAAGCCGACGCCGCGCGAGTGCGGCGGCTGCCACGGCGAGCCCGACGTGCATCGCGGGCAGCTCGGGACGCTGTGCGGATCGTGCCACGTCGCCGACGACTGGAAGCTGATCCACACGGGGCACGACGTGCCGACGCCGAAGTTCGCGGGCGCGCACGATCGCGTGCCGTGCGTGGCGTGTCATCCGGGCGGGCGGCTGCTCGGCGGCACGGGGAACTTGTGCATCACGTGCCATCGCAACGACGACATCCACCACAACGCGCTCGGGCCGGAGTGCGGGCAGTGCCACACGCAGCGGACGTGGGCGGGGGCGCACTTCGAGCACAACCGCGTCGGCTGCGAGCTCATGGGCGTGCACCGGATGCTGCCGTGCGCGGACTGCCACGTCGGCGGCAACTTCACGGCGCTGTCGTCGAATTGCGTGGCGTGCCACGCCAAGGACAAGGCGCGCGGCACGGCGGCGCCGGGCGCGCCTCCGCACGAGGCGCTGTTCACGTGCGGGACGTGCCATAACACGATCTCGTTCGTGCCGTCGGTGGGGACGACGAACGGCCAGCCGGGACAGCGCGAGTCGGTGTGTCGATGAAGTGGATCGTCTTCGCGCTCGCCTTGATGTTGCCGTCGCTGGCGCGGGCGCAGGACTTGAAGGATCGCTTCAACATCAGGCTCATCGCGCAAGGCATGTACGAAGCGGAGTCGCAATCGGCGATCCCGGCGGGATACGACCGCGCGGCGCAGGAGGCGGCGCCGTTCGAGCTCGGCTACGGCGACCTGCGCGCGATCATCGACGGGCGGCGCTTGCCGGGCAGCTTCGATCTGCACCTCGACGGGCGCGTGCGCATCACCGGGCAGTACGATACCGACGCGGCGTCGCAAGGCGCGAACCAGATCACCGCGCGCGGCTATCTCGGCGGGCGCGAGTACGAGGTGCGGCAGGCGTGGGTGCGACGGCGCGGCGAGAACGTCGACTTCGGGCTCGGGCGCATGATCGTGGGTGAAGCCGATGCGCTCAAGATCGACGGCGCGCGCTTATGGTGGCGCGTCGCGAAACATTGGGACCTGAGCTTGTACGCCGGCGCGTATCCGGATCCGTATTCGCGATCGATCACCAGCGACTACGACGGCGGCTTCGCGTTCGCCGGCGGCGCCGACACCACGTACACCTACGACAAGATCTGGGGCTCGGTCAGCGTCAACAGCTCGTACCTCGGCGGCAACAACGACGGCGGCTCGCTCACCGGCGCCGGCGTGGCGACGAAGGAAACCCCGCGCACCTGGATCACGTGGACCGATTACGTGCGGCTGTTCTCGTGGTTCGACTTGTTCACTGATCTCGTCGTCGACGCGACCGGCGCGGGCGGCGCGCAGCTCACGCGGCTCGATGCGCTGGGGACGATCCGCGCCGGCAAGCACCTGACGTTTCATCTCGGCTACGATCACATGTCGGCGATCGCGATCGAGATGTGGCTGACCAAGCTCTTGCAAGATCGCGTGAACCTCAACGCCAACACCGTCGAAAACAACTTGATCGTCGAGCGCACGGCGCGCGACGAGGTGCGCGGCGACGTCTCGCTCGACTTCGGCAACGTGTCGATCTTCGGCGACGGACGCTTTCGCAAGCGCGCGCTCGTGACGTTGAGCGAGGATCCGCAGTTTGCCGGCGTGAACGGGCAGCTGGTGACGCCGGGATTGGCGTACGACGTCACCTTCGGCGTGCGCGATCGCGGATCGATCGCGGGAATTCGCGCCGGGTTGTGGGGCGAGTACATCGACGACTATCGCGCCAAGAACTTCATCTTCGGCTTCGACCTCGGACGCGGATTTTTCGACGATCGGCTGAACATCGATCTGGCGTTCCTGTACGCCGACACGCGCGACGCCGAGGCCAACAATCCGCTCGTGCAGCCGTGTCAGGCGGCCGGGGCGAGCGCAGCGATCATCAGCGCCAATTGCTTCGGCAACCGCTCGGGCGCGGAGTCCGAGCCGGGGCTGACGGTCTCGTACGCGGCCTCGAACCACTGGTTCATGTTCATCGACTATCGGTTCGTCATCGATACCTCGGGCGGGATCGTGGCGCCTCCTTCGCCCGCCGCCACGCCGCCGCTGCCGGCTTTACACGAGCCGACGATCTACACGCACGTGCTCCTGCTCAGGCTGGAAGCGCGCTACTGAGCGGCAGGTCGACGATGAACTCGGCGCCGCGGCCGGGGGCGCCGTCGATGGTGACGGAGCCTTGGTGCGCGTCGACGATGCGGCGCACGATGTAGAGCCCGAGGCCGAGCCCGCCGTAGTGCTTGGACGAGACCGCGCGCTCGAAGCGCTCGAAGATGCGGCTGCGCTCCTCGGCGGCGATGCCGATGCCGCCGTCGCGCACGGCCAGCCGCGCCTGCTCGCCGTGTCGACGCGCGGCGACGAGGACGGGCGCGCCGGCGCCGTACTTGAGCGCGTTCGACAACAGGTTGGTCACGACCTGATCGATGCGCGCGCGATCCCAGCGTCCGACGATGCCGTCCTCGGCCTCGACGCGCAGCTCGCAGCCGGCGCGGCGCGCGTCCTCGGCGAACAGCGCCGCCGCCTCGCGCGCGACCACGCCGAGATCGACCGGCTCGCGTTGCAGCTCGAGCCGCCCCGCCTCGATGCGTGCGACGTCGAGCAGCGCGTCGAGAAGCCGGCCGAGCCGCCGCGTCTGCCGCTCGGCCGACGCCAGCGCCTGGCGCAGGAACGAAGCGGGCGCGTCGTCACCGACGGAGAGCGCGCTCTGCACCGCGATCTGCGCCGAGGTCACCGGCGTGCGCAGCTCGTGCGAGGCGACCGAGAGGAACTCGTCGCGCAGCGCCACCGCCTGCTTGGACGCTTGATAGAGCCGCTGGTTGTCGATGGCCAGCGTCGCGCGCTGCGCCAGATCCATCGCCAGGTTCAGGTCGTCGTTGTCGTAGCGGCGCTCGGCGCTCGTCGACGCGAAGACCATGGCGCCGATGATCTGCCCGCGCGCGCGCAACGGCACCAGCATGCGCGCGCGCAGGCCGAGGCGGCGCAGGATGTCGACCTCGGCGCGCGTGCCGACGCTGACGACGACTGACGCCATCGGGCCGGTGAGCTGCTCGTCGCGGATGTCGTTGTCGACCTGCGGCTCGCCGCTGGCGATCACCTTGGCGACCGAGCGATCGCGCCGCTTCATGTCGGGCCGCACGCGCCGGATGAGCTCGATCTTCGACGGATCGTGATGGTGCGCGGCGGCGCTGCGCGCCTCGCCGTCGTCGTCGAGGAGCAGGATGTGGCACCAGTCGCACAGCCAGGGCACGGTCATGCGCGCGACCAGGTCGAGCGGCGTCACGTCCTCGAGCGGGCCGGCGAGCAGCTTCGACGCGGCGGCGAGAAACGTGGCGCGGCGCTCGGCGCGGCGCTGCGCGGTGACGTCGCGGAAGCTCCATACGCGGCCGACGCTGACGCCGTCGACGAGCTGCGGGCGCGAGTCGCGCTCGAAGATGCGGCCGTCGCGAAACTCGATGACGTCGTGGCTGATGGCGCTCGGGGTCGAGTAGAGCGCGCGCACCTTGGCCGCGAAGCCCTCGGGATCGCGCAGCTGACCGGCGACGTGGGCGAGCGCGCGTTCGTCGTCGCGAGCTTCGAGGATCGCGGCCGGGATGCTCCACAGCTCGACGAAGCGCGCGTTGTAATCGACGATTTGCCCGTCCTTGTCGACGACGAGGATGCCGTCGGCGGTGGCCTCGAGCGCGGCGCGGAGGAGCGACATCGAGTGCGTGAGCTTGGCTTCGGCCTCTTTGCGCTGCGTCAGGTTGAGGCTGACGGCGGTGAAGCCCGCGGGCGCGCCGGCGGCGTCGAACAGCGGCGTCCAGCGCGTCTCCCACCAGCCGCCGATCGTCTGGTTGGTCGTGGTCATCTCCTCGCCGGCGAGCGCGCGGCGGGCGAGGGCGTGCATGTCGGTCGCCTCGGGATAGATGTCGAAGATGTTGCGGCTTACGTTCTGGCCGGGACGATGGCCGAGCGCGCGCAAGCCGCTGCCTTCGGAGGTGGTGACCACGCCGTGCTTGTCGACGGCGAAGAGGATCACGGGCGCGTTGTTGACCACCTGGCGCAGGCGCGCTTCGGCGGCGCGCAGCGCCTCGGCGGTGCGGCGCGCGTCGGTGGCGTCGATCATGAGGCCGAGCACCTGGCCCTCCGATGGCGCCATGTGCATTTCGGTGCGGAACCAGCGCTCGCCGCCGTCGGACGCGACCATGCGATGCTCGAGCGTGCGCTCCTTGCCGTCGAGGCCGACGTGGCGGACGAGGCCGAGGAACTGCTCGCGATCGTCGGGATGCAGCCGCTTGACCAGGAATTGCGCGTCGCCGGTCGCCGCCTCGACAGTGCAGCCGAGCCGCGCCAGCGCGCCGCCGGCGGCGAAGGTGATGCGCAGCGTCTTGGCGTCGGCGGCGAAGGCGACGGCGTCGAGACGGCCCAGCAGCTCGCTCGTGGGCGGCGGATTCACCGCGGTGCCGGCGTCGCGGCGTGCGGGCAGTAGCGTCCGACCAGCGCGAGCAGCTCGGTGAGCTCGAACGGCTTGACCAGCACGGCGGCCGGCATCAGCGTCGCTTCCTCGTCGGGCGCGATGCGTCCCTTGCCGCTGACGACGACGACCGGAATGGCGGCGAGCGCGTGCTCGCCCAGCATCTCGGCGCGCAGCTCCCAGCCGTTCATCACCGGCATCATGAGGTCGAGCACGATCACGCACGGCCGCGCGCCTTGGCGCAGGCGCGTCAGCGCTTCCTTGCCGTTGGCCGCCTCGTCGACGGCAAAACCTTTGACGCGAAGGATGGCCGCGAGGTCCGCGCGAATATCCTCATCGTCCTCGACGACCAGCACACCACCCGCCATGCCAACGCCCCCGCGCCTATTATAGCGCAGCGGCCGGCGGCGGGGACAGCTCGTTGAAGAACGCGCACAGCTCCTCGTGCTGACGGCGCGCGTCACGGCGTCCGAGCGCGATCAGCTCGCGTGCGTACTCACCGTCGAAGAGCAGGTACGAGAGGAAGTCGGCCTGCGAACGGCCCTCGGCTTCGGCCATGCGGCGCATGAGGCGGCCGAGGACGCCGCGGTTGCGCTGGGTGAACGACGGCGCGCGCACGAACTCGGCGGCGAGCTTGCCGAGATCCTCGGACGCGCGCACCAGCACGGTCTTGAGCGGACGCATGCCCGAGCCGCCCGGCGTGCCCATGGCGGCGTTGATCTCGTCGAGAAACTTGGGGCCGTAGGTGCGGCAGCCGGCGTCGAGGATCTTGTTGATGCGGCGCAGGCGATCGAGATCGCTGTCGAGCCGATCGAGCAGCAGCGCGTTGAGCGTCTTGCCGAGTAGGAAGAGCGGACCGGGAAAGGCGGCTTCGTTGGCGTGCACTTCGGGCGCGTCCGGCTTGGGCAGCGGCAGGTAGCGCGGCGAGACCACGACGATGCCGTCGGCCCCGAGGCGGCGCGCCGGCGACAGCGGGACGTTTTGCCGCAGGCCGCCGTCGCAGTAGAAGTCGCCGTCGACGCGCACGGCGGGGAAGAGCACGGGGATGGCGGCGGAGGCGAGCGCGTGCACCGGCTGCAGCAGGACCTTCTCGCCGATCATCGTGGGATCGGTGGACCAGTTGGCCGCGAGCGCATCTTTTTGCGCGATGAAGACGATGGTGCGCCCCGAGCCGATGTGCGTGGCGGTGACGGTGACGGCGCTGAGCGTGCCGGCGTCGATGTTCTCCTGAATGCGCGCGAACGGCACCGCGTCGGTGATGAGCTGCTCGATCGCCGACGGATCGACGAGGCCGATGCCGTGCGTGGCGTTGGGATCGATCGGCGGCGGGCGGCCGATGATCGAGCGCATGAGCGCGAACAGCTCGCCGCGATCGATCGAGAGCACGCGATCGATGCTGAGGTGCGACCAGACGTCGACGAGCCGGCGCGCGCGCGCACGCGGATAATCGGCGAACGCGGCGAGCCCGCAGGTGTTGAGCGCGCCGACGGAGGTGCCGCACAAGATGTCGAGCGGCGGATCGCGCCCGAGATCGCGCGCCACGTCCTCGAGGATGTGCTGCACGACGCCGACTTCGTACGCACCGCGCGCCGCGCCGCCGGCGAGCACGAGCGCGATCTTGCCGCGGCCGACCGGAGCGCACGCCGTGTGCGAAGGCGAAAGCATTTTCCGAGTCTACCTGATCGCCGCGCGCGCTAGCACTGGCGCCGCATGAGGAACGTGACCGGCGCCGCGACGGCGACGCGCGAGGCGTAAGGATCGGGCGAGCGCCGCCCGTGATGATGATGCGCGTTCTCCAAGAGGTAGTTGCGCGCGCGTCGCACCTCCGTCGGCGTGCGCAGAATGCGCCCATGATAGCGATCGTCGAGCACGCGCCCGCGGCGGCGCATGACGCGATTGAGCCCGCGCGCGATGCGCACACCGAGCCCGTTCATTCCGCGCGAGAGTGCCCGCTGGTCGCACGCCTCGACGAGTAAGTGCAAATGGTTGCCCTGCACGGAATAGTGGATGAGTCGAAACCCGAAGCGATCGGCGCCGCCCCAAAACGCGCGCGCGAGCGCCCTAAAGCAGCGCCGCGTCCGCAACTGCCATACGCCCTTCTGCATGCGCCACGTGACATGCACGGGAAAGCGCGCCGCCAACACCGGCCGCCGCCCATGACGCAGCCCCGCCCGCCCGCGCGCCGCCCTGCGCCCCGCGCCTTTGCGCTTGCCCCCCCAAGTCCGAAATCGAAAGCTCGCCTGCTTCATTCTTGATTGGGCATCTTTACCACGCGCCGCCCCAACCTGTAACCAAAATCGCCTCAAAGTAAACCCGCAACAGAAGCGGTGCGTAAGACACACGATCGGTTGAGCTCGGCAATCCCCGTCGAGAACCGTCGGCCGCCCGATCGAGCCACCGCCTGCCAGGAGCGTGCCTTCACTGTCACCGCCCGCGCGGCTCGAGCACAGCCGTCGCACAGGCTCCCGCCCCGTCATAGCAATGGAGGCGCGCAAATCCTCCGCCGAGGATCGGCGTCAAGCACTGTTCAGGGTCAACCCCCGCCGTCTCCACGCCCACGCTTCATTCCAAACAGCCTGGGGGACGGCCTCCGGCCTCTTTTTGTGGATAACTCGACCCCCGACGCCAGGATCCCCACTCGAGTTACCCACAAAAACGCCCCCAGGCTTTACCAAACCCCTCGCCGTTTTGCGGATTTCAGACTTCAGATCGAAAGGAAGAACAGAAAGCAAAACGACAGCGCCGCGATGGGAAGCTCACCGTGCGAACCGAACCCTCCGCACCCCCACATCCACCACGACCAACAAGGCCGCCAACCACAAAACCCACGGCCACAGCTCGCGATGAAACCTCACGCTCCCGCCCGCCGCATCCCACAGCTCCGCCACCGTCGGCGCCACGCGCCCACCGCCCGCCGCGGCCACGCGCGCCAGCAGCGCCGCATCCACCGGCAGCGCCAAATACTCCCTCGAATACGGCACCGCCACCGCCCCCGTCGACTCCGCCACCACCGCGCCATCCCCGCCCCTGTGGATCGCCCGCAACAAGAACGACCCATACCGCCCCATCGTAAACTCGCCCTCGTACCTCCCCGGCGCCGTCTCCGCCATCGCCACTTCCCGTCGCTCCCGCGGTCGCTCCGGATCCACTACCTCCAGCGTCGACTTCAACCCCGACACGAACCGATCGTCCCCGCCTACCGCATCCACCGTCACCCGCGCCCGCGGCGGGTCCACGTCCGTCGTCATCTCGAAGCTGCGCCCACTGCCGCCGGTCGCATGCCGCATCGTCGAGCGCACCAGGTGCGCCCAGAACTTGCCGTAGCCGGGCCACTTGAGCCAATTCACCGCCCACCGGTTCTTCACGTCGCTGGTGAACGCCGCCGCCTGCCCCAAGCCGACGCGCCAACGTGCCAAGATCGGCTCGCCCAGATCGCTCACCAAGACCACGTCCGACATCGGCTTCGGCTTGGTCGACACATAGCCCTTGAGCGGCGGCGCCGACTCGATCCCGACGCCCTCGAGCAGCTCGGCGCGCTTCTGCACGTGCACGCCGACCTGCTCCTCGACGAGCGCGTTGCGCGCCACCTCGGTCGTCTCCTTCGTGAAAATCTTCGGAATGTTCTGCGCCGACTGCGTGAAGTAGAAGCGCCCGCCGCCGCGCTCCGCGATCATCGTGAGCAGCGTCTTGTCCGCTTCGGCGCCGACGCCGACCGCCGAGATCGTGATCTTGTGCTCGGCCATCTCGTCGCACAGCTCGCGAATCCCGTCGTAGCTCGCCTGCCCGTCGGTCAGAAGGATCACGTGCTTGAGCTTGGCGCGCGCCGGATCGAGCTGGTCGTACGCCTCCTTCAGCGCCGGCAGGATGTTGGTGCCGCCGCCCGCGGCCAGCCGCGAGATGTCGCTGCCGATGCGCACGCGATTGGCCGCGCGCTGGAGGCGCACGATAGACGTCGGCTGCGAATCGAACGCGATCACCGCGATCAAGTCGTCGGCGCCGAGCAGCTCCGCCGTCGCCTTGGCCGCGTCCTTGGCCAGCTCCAGCTTCTCGCCCGTCATCGATCCCGATCGATCGATCACGAGCGCCAGCGCCAGCCCCGGCTGATCGCGCTTCTTCTCGGTATCGAAGCGCACCGGTAACAGCTTCTCCAGGCGCGAACCGGTGTAGCCGCCGGCGCCGAAGCTGTTCTCGCCGCCGGCCATGATGAAGCCGCCGCCGAGATCGCGCACGTAGCCTTCGATCGCCGCCATCTGCGCCGGACCGACGAACGTCTGCGCCACGTCGCTGAGGATGACCAGATCGTACGCGGCGAGCTCGCGCGCCGACGACGGCAGCCCGTAGCTGGTGCGCACGTCGACGTCGATGTTCTCGCGCTTGAGCGCGTTGGCCAGATAGGACGCCGCCGCCGGCTCGCCCTCGACATACAAGACGCGCGGCTTGCCCTTGACCGCCAGCGACGCCAGCGCCGCGTTGTTGCCGGCGAGCGTGTCCTTCAGCGTCTCCTTCGGCGCCGCGCTCACCACCGCCTTGAACGTGGTGAAGCCGGCCTGCGCCACCTCCGCCTTCCATTTGATCGTGTTGGCGCCGGCGGCGAGCTCGACCGTCTTCTTGCCGTCGAGCGGGTTGATGAACTCGTCGCGATAGAGCGTCATCGTCGCCGCTTGCGCGCGCGAGCTATAGACCTCCGCGCTCACGGTGAACGGCGCGCCCACCTTGGCGTCGCTCGGCAGCGTCAGCGCGCGCACCAGCACTTCGTCGTCGGCGGCGCGCGGAAAGCTCATCGTCGACACGCGCACGCCACGCCGGGCCGCCTCGGTCGCTTCGGCGACGACGTCGCCCTCGGTCTCGTTGCCGTCGGTGACGAGGAGCGCGCGCGGCAGCGTGCCCGGCGGATAGAGCCCGTAGCTGAGCGTGAGCGCGGCGGCGAGATCGCTGCCCTCGGCATCGTGGCGCGCGAGCGCGTCGGCAGGCAGCGGCGTGCCGTCGGGCGGCAGCTCGACCAGCCGCGGATGCGCGCCGAAGGTGACGAGGCGCAAGACATCGTCGCCGCGCCGCGCCGCGCGCGCTTGTTCGACGAGCTTGCGCGCCGCTTCGAGCTGGCGATCGCCGATCGACGCCGACACGTCGACGAGCAGCACCGTCGCCACCGTGCGCCGCTCGCCCACCGTCGACGGCCGCGCCAGCGCCAGCGCCAGCGCCGCGACCAGGAGCATGCGCAGCGCCGCGCTCAACGCCTGCTGCCAGCGCGGCAGATCGACCAGCGAGCGCCACAGCGCGACCGCGACGAGCGGCAGCGCGCACAAGATCCACAGCGCGTGCGGCCTGAGCAGCTCGACGCTCACACCGTCACCCGCCGGTTGTAGGTCCACCACTCGACGAACGCGAGCAAGAGCGCGAGCGCCACGAAGTAGATCCACAGCTGCTTGCGCACGCCGATTCTTCCGACCTCTGGCGCGGTCAGCTGTCGGCTGTTGGCTGTCAGCACATGACGCGGCTTGATGTCTGACTCTTCGGCGTTGGCAATGTTCACCGCGACGACGCGAGCGCTTCGATCGGGCGCGCCCGGCGACTCGAGCGCGTAGAACCCCGCGCGCATCGCTACGTAGCTGCCGCGCCCGTCGTGGACCGGCGCGCGCGCGCGCGTTCCGTCGGGCGCCTTGACCCACAGCTCGCTCGCGCCCGACGGCACCGGCACGCGCCACGGCCGCCCCGTCGCATAGGAATCGACGAGCCCGCTGTCGGCGCCGGCGAACCAATCGAGCGCGTTGATCAGCAGCACCGGAAACGCGACGCGCAACGGCAGATCCGAGCGGCGCAGGTCGAAGCCAATGGCCGCCGTCTTCCGCCCCTCGCGATCGCGCGCCACGATGATCGGCTGCTTGAACGAGGACGCCACCGCCACGTCGCCGGGCTCGAGTGCGAAGCTCGATGCGCGTGCGATGTTCAGATCCTTGAGCGCCACCCAACGCATGAGCGGATGCGCCGCCGCCGTGTCGGTGATGAGCGGCGCATCGATGGTGCCGCGCACGGCGAACGGCGTGCCCTCGCCGTGCGGATCGAGATAGAGCGCGTTGGTGCGCGGCGCCGTCGGCGGCGTGAAGCCGTCGAAGATGACCGCGTCGTACTTGGCCGACGCCGCCGCGTCCCACCTGGCCGGCGCCTGCTTTTCGACGTCGAGGTTCTCGTCGAGGAGGAGCGCGCCCTCGAGGAACAGATCGCCGCCCGAGACCAGCAACACCTTCTGCTTGCGCTTTTGCGGCAGCACCGCGTAGGCGACGTCGTCGCGCGGGAGCGCGTCGTGGGTGTCGACGAGCCGCGCCTCGATGCGCGCGCCGGCGCCGGCCAGATCGGGATAGAGTCGCTGCACGCGCTCGCCGGCGGCGAGCGTCAGCTTCTGCGTCTCGACGATCTCGCCGTCCTGCACGAGCTGCAGCGTCACCGTCGACGGCGCGGCGCGGAAGCTCTGCACCTCGACGAGCACCTCGTACGCGGTCTGGTTGGCGCGATAACGGCGCACGGCGAAGGCGGTGATGCCGACGTTGTCACTCGATTTCCCGACCGGGAGGTAGCGCACGTCGACGCCTTGCCCGAGCGCGCGCACGCCGTCGTCGAGCTCGTTGCCCCGCCACGCGCCGTCGCCGATGAGGACCAGCGTCGGCCGCGGCCGCCCGCGCAGCGCGTCGCCGGCGAGGCCGAGCGCGCGCAGGACGTCGGCGGCCGTGTCGGTGGCGGCGAGCGCGTCGACGTCGGCGAGAAGCGCGCGATCGTCGCCGGAGAAGCCGCCGCGTGGCGCCGGCCGCGCGTCCATCGCCACGATCATGGCTTCGTCGTCGCCGGCGAGCCCGCGCACCAGGCGGCGCGCCTCCTCTTTGGCCGCATCGAGCCGCGTCTTGCCGTCGCCGCCGTCCGTCGCTTGCATCGACGCCGAGGTGTCGACGACGATCGCGATCGATCGCCCGTGCTGCGTCGCCGACAGCCGCGGATCGAGGATCGCCGTCAAGATCAATGTCAACAAGAGGAGCTGCAGCAGCAACGAGACGATGCGCCGCAGCTTCTTCCACAGCGCCGTCGACTGCGTCTCCGACAAGACGCGTCGCCACAGCTCGGCGAACGGCACCTCGAGGCGGCGCCGCCGCAGCTTCAACAAGTAGAGCGCGACCAGCGCCGCCGCGCCGACCGCCAGCGCCGGCCCGACGAGCGACAGCGGCGCCCCCGCGAACGTCATGACAAAAAGCCGCCCTCGCGAAACATGCGCAGCACCAGCTCTTCGAACGGCACGGCGACGTCGGCGCGATAGTAGGGCAGGGCGCGCCCGGCGCAGAAGCTCTCGAGCTTGCCGCAATAATCGGCGTGCGCGCGCGCGAACGCTGCCAGCTGCCGCTCGGTGACCGTGACCTCGCGCGTCTCGCCCGACTCTACGTCGACGAGCTCGAGATCGCCGCGCAACACCGGCCGCGCCTCGGCCGCCGACCACACCTGCAGCACCGTCGGCTCGAAGCGATGATAACGAAGCAGGTTCAAGCCCTCTTCGTAGCCGGCCGGATCGTAGAAGTCGCTGACGACGATGGCCAGGCCACGCCGCTTGTGCTGATGCACGAACGACTCGAGCGCACGCGACAGCTCCGTTTCGCCCGCCGGCTCGAGCGCCGAGAGAAACTGGAACACCTTGAAGATCTGCGCCTTGCCGCGCGACGGCGGCAACCTTTCGCCGACGCCGCCGCCGCCGAACGGCACGATGCTCACGCGGTCGAGCTTGGCCAACCCGATATATGCGAGCGCCGCGCAAATGCGTTCGGCATAATCGAGCTTCCCATTTGCGCGCATCGACGCCGAGGCGTCGATCAATAGATAGATGTGTAAATCCTCTTCTTCCTCGAACATACGCAACAGCAGCTTGTCGAGGCGCCCATACACGGACCAGTCGAGATAGCGTAGATCGTCGCCGGCGGCGTAATTGCGATGGTCTGCGAACTCCACGCCCGAGCCGGTCTTGCGCGACCGCCGCTCGGCGCGAATCCGCCCGACGAATACCTTTTTCGCGACGACATAAAGGTATTCCAGTTTCTTCAGAAACTGCTCGTCGAATTCCATTACGCGTTCGTTTCCGACAATATCGAATCGATAATTGTGTCGGGATCGATCCCTTCCGCTTCACCTTCGAAGTTCAGGATCAAGCGGTGACGCAGCGCCGGCGCGGCGATGGCGCGGATGTCGTCGGTCGACACCGCGAAGCGCCCGTCGAGGAGCGCCTTGATCTTGGCGCCGAGCAGGATCGCCTGCGCGCCGCGCGGCGACGCGCCGTAGCGCACGTACTTCTTGGTCAAGGGCGGCACGCCCGGCTTGTCCGACGGATGCGTGCCCTCGACGACGCGCACGCAGAAATCCTGCACCGGCCGCGCCACCGGCACGTGGCGCACCAGCTCGCGCAGCTCGACGAGCCGCTCCGCCGACAGCACCTTCTCGGCGCGCACCTCCTGCCGCCCGGTCGTGCGATCGAGGATCGTGTGCATCGACTCGCGCGACGGATACTCGACGCGCAATTTCACGAAGAAGCGATCGAGCTGCGCCTCCGGCAACGGATAGGTCCCCTCCATCTCGAGCGGATTCTGCGTCGCCAGCACGAAGAACGGCTCCTCGAGCTTGTAGGTCGTCTTGGCGACGGTGACCGATTTCTCCTGCATCGCCTCGAGCAGCGCCGACTGCGTCTTGGGCGTGGCGCGATTGATCTCGTCGGCGAGGACGACGTTGGCGAAGATGGGCCCGCGCTGGAATTGGAAGCGCTTGCCGCCGCCGTCCTCGACGATGACGTTGGTGCCGAGGATGTCGGCGGGCATCAGGTCCGGCGTGAACTGGATGCGCGAGAACGTCAGGTGCACCGCGTCGGCGAGCGTGCGCACCAGCATCGTCTTGCCGAGGCCGGGCACGCCTTCGAGGAGCGCGTGGCCGCCGGCGAGCAGCGCCATGACCACGCCCTCGACGATGGCCGCGTGTCCGACGATGACCTTGGCGACCTCGTCGCGCAGCCGTCCCACGTCGCGTGAAAAGCCGCGGACCTGCTCTGCCACCTCGTCGGATTCGCCCATGCTCTCAGAGTAGCAAGAACGCGCCGGCGCGCACGCCGATCTGGCGACGGTGGCCGCCGCTGCTTGGAACGCGCGTAAGACAGTATGCGACTGGCGCTGGGAATCGTGCTCTGGTCGTCGCTGGCGGGGGCCGACGAGACGATCGGCATCACCGGACGCTTTTAGCGGTCTTGCACAGCGCCCTCGCGCCGCTCGGCCACGTGCCAGAGTACGCCCGCGGGATCGACCAGGAAGGCCACGCGCAGACCCCAGGGCTGCGTCGCCGGTGCTTGCGGAGCCTTTACGCGGAACCTGCTCGCCAGATCGAGGGCGCCGATGTGAGACCACCAGGCGTCGAGATCGTCGACCATCAGCTGCATCATCAAATTCGCGGCCGGCTCGTCATGGCGCTGCAGGATGAAGCCACCCGAGCCCGCGCGGAAGATCGCGACTTCGCCGTCGAGAAGCTTTTCAAATCCTAGCGCCTCGTAAAATCGCTTCGACCGCTCGAAGTCCGGCGTGGGGATGAACGGACGCGCCAGCTCGGTTCCCGAGGGGATTCGAGTCATTCGATGAGCTCCTTGGTCACACCGGCGCGTCGACGCCGAAGCGCACGTCGTGCGCGGCCAGCGCCTCGAGCAGCGGCCGCGCGCCGAACGCCTGCGTCGGCGTCAGCGCGCCCTTGCGATCGAACCCATCGGCGGCGGCGCGCAGCGCGCACTCGACGGAGGCGGCGGCGGTGAAGTCGTAGCCGTCGCCGCAGGTCACCCACGCCCGCGCCGTGCGCGCGCCGTTCTGCGCCTCGGCGACGATCGCGCAGCGCGCGCGCGCCCGCTCGGCGTCGCTCGGCCCTTCGGGCAGCGTCGCGACCCAGCGCTCGGCGAGCCGCTTGGCCGGCGCCCACGCCAGCGCCTTGCCCGCCAGCCCCACCAGCGGCGCCACCTTCGCCATCGTCGACGACACCGCCATGTACGTGCGGATGGTGCGCGCGCCCGTCGAACGCGGCGCGGTCGCCAGATCGCCCCACGGGATCGACACGCACACGCGATCGCCTATAGGCGGCGGAAACGCGGCCTGCCAGCGATCGGCCGCGACCGGCTCGGTCACATATTTGCCGGCGAGGTACGCCATGCCGCCCTTGTCGGCCTGCTCGAGCGCCGAGCGCGTCGTCCCTTGCGTGGCGCGCCCGCCAAAACGGATCGCGATGCGCAGGAGCTCGGGCCGCCCGCCCGCGGCCTCGGCCGCGAGCACCGCCGCTGCGTCCGTCGGCACCACGTCGAAGCCGACGGCATTGACCAACGCGACGCCGCGCGCGCGCGCTTCGGCGTCACGCGCCGCCGTCGCCAGCATGTATTCGCTCTCGCCGGTGATGTCGAGATAGTGGCGCTTCGCCGCCAGCGCCGCCTCGCGCACCGGCTCGCCGAAGCGCGCGAACGGCCCGGCGCAAGCGAGCACCACGCGCCCGCGCGCTACAGCCGCTTCCAGCGCCGCGCGATCGTCGAGCGCGGCCACCAGCACGTCCGGTTGCGCCGTCGGGAGCGACGCCGCCAGCGCCGTCAGCTTCGCGTGATCGCGCCCAGCGACGGCAAACTTGGCCTTTCGCCGCGCCAGCTCCGCGCACACCAGGCGCCCGGTGAATCCCGTCGCGCCGTACACCACCACCGCCACGTCGGACATCCGCGCAGCTTACTACGTTGCTACTCGCGCGGCTTGATGAGCTGAAAGTAGCGCTTGATGTAGAAGCGATAGCCGGGCGGCACCTTCTCCTTCGACATCACTTCCTCGACGACCGCGGTGTAGTCGCCGTAGACGCGCTTG
>DASXOU010000581.1:0-1914 GCA_036494045.1 Polyangia bacterium
TGCATACAGCTTTCCGTCGGTGCCGTGATAGACCGCGACCGCGTTGCCGTCGCTGCCGAAGCCGATGAGCGGCGCCGCGTCGGTGACGATGAAGCAGCTCGCCGGCTGCCCGTCGCAGAGATCGTGGACCGTCGCCGGCGCCGAGGTCACGAACCAATAGATGTGCTGATTGGTGCCGGTGTAGACGACGTGCACGGCGCCGCCCGGCGCCACCGCCGCCGCCGCCGGCAGCGCGCTGGTGTTGCCGGTGAGCTGCGTGGCCGCGCCGCCGCCCGTCGCCTGCACCACGCCATCGTACAAGTTGCCGTCGGTGCCGACGAAGATCGCGTGCACCGCGCCGCCTGCGCGCACCGCCGCCGGCGCCAGCGTCGACAGAAAATGCCCCTCGGTGGCGATCGCGCCCCACGCCGCGCCGTCGAAGTGCGCCCAGTAGTCGCGCTGATCGCCGTTGACCGCGCCGCGGAACACGAGGTCGCCCGCGCTACCGCCGACGAACGCCGGACGCGCCGCCGTCGCCGCGCCGGCCGCGATCGCCGCGAGCGCGCCGAAGCGGTCGTGGCACGAATCCCATGCCGCCACTTCTAGCGTCGTGTCGTGCAGCTTGGCCGCCACCATCGGCTTGTCCGCGATCGCAGCCAGCGCCACGTCGTCGACGGCGCCGCCGGCGATCGTCGCCAGCGCCGTCCACGCGCCGCCGCGCAAGCGCGCCGTGAACAGCCCGCCCGACGTCGGCGCCGCCATCCACGTCGTCGGCGTCACGCCGCCGTCGCCGTCGTCGACGCAGGCGGGCGAAAGATCGCGCGTCATCGCCAGATCCGCCGCCGCCAGATCGTGCGCCACCGCCAGATCGCGCGCCACCGCCAGATCCGCGCCGCCCGCCGTCGCCACCGCCATGTCAGCGCCTGCGCCGTTGCCGCCCGTGCCGTCGCCGCCGAGATCGGGATCATCGACGGAGAAGTCGCGCGGCGGCGTCACGTTGGTCGGCCCGTAGGTCGCCGCGCAGCCCAGGCTCACCGACGAGAAAATCGCGATCGCGACTCCGATTCGCACGCCCGCCATGTGGGCCACCCTACGCCGGGCGAAAGAGAAACTCAAGACTGAGTTACGCTTTTGGTCTCGTCGTCAAAGAAAGCCATCGCGCCACGAAATGGACGCGCGCCACCGGTACGTGCCTAAATGCGCTGTGCCTCGCGCCGGCTGCGTGTTGTCCGTCGCTGTCGTGGTCCTCACGCAGCTCTACGCGTCGGCCCACGCGGACTCCACGCATTGCCGCGCCATCGCCGGCGGCAGCGACGCGCTCGCCGCCGTCGACGCCGAGACCCGCCTCGCCTGGCTCGAGCGCCGACTCGACTCCGGCGCCGCGCGCGCGCGCATCTGGGCCTGGACCTGGCGCGCCGGCTACACCGGCGTCGTCATCGTCGAGAGCGCGCTCGCCGCCACCGCGCACGACACGCCGACGCGCGCCGCCGACGTCGTCGGCGCCACCTCGTCCGCCATCGGCGTGCTGGCCAACGTGATCCTGCCGCTCAAGATCATGGGCGACCAGAGCTGGTGGGCGCGCCATCGAGCCGCCGCGCGCGCGCGCGGCGAAGACGTCTGCTCGCTCCTCAACACCGTCGAGATCCTCTTCATCCGCGACGCCGACTCGGAAGCGTTCGGCGTGGGCCCGCTGGTCCACGTCGGCAACTTCGTCATCAACGTCGCCGGCGGGCTCGTCCTCGGCCTCGGCTACAACCGCTGGCCTGCGTTCGCCTACACCAGCCTCGTCGGAATCGGCGTCGGCGAAGTGCAGGTGGCGACGCAGCCCACCGACGCTGTCGAAGACCTGCGCCTCTACCGTCGCGGCGAGCTCGACGCGCGTCCCAATCCGCCGCGCCTCGGCGTCGCGCTCGCGCCGCTCGCCGTCCCGAGCGG
>DASXOU010000582.1:0-4149 GCA_036494045.1 Polyangia bacterium
CCGACTTGGGATCGCTCTTGACGTAGTAGTCGCGGTCGGGGAGGCCGAGGCCGCCGGCGCTGGCGGACGCGATCACCGACTCGGCGTTGCCGTAATCCTGCTGCTCGCCGAAGCCGAAGAAGAGATCGCCGTCGGCGCCGAGCGAGAGCTGCTGGCGGCCGAGCCACGCCGGCAGCGCGGCGGGCGTGAGCCGATCGATCTCGGCGAGCGTCGGACGCAGCGGCGCGATGCCGGCGGCGTCGACGGCTTTCTCGTCCATGCACGCGGCGAAGAAGTCGCCCGTCTTCTGCTCCGACGGCGTGCGGCCGGCGCGCGGCGCGGCGGCGGCCTCGAGGATGCCCCACAAGTAGCGCGTGGTCTCCTCGGCGAGCTTGCCGTAGACGCTCCAGTGCGACTGATCGGGCGGGATCGGGTTCGACTTCTTCCAGCCGCCGCACGCGTATTGATAGAAGTCGACGCACGGGTCGGCGTGCTTGTCCATCGACGGCACGTCGAGGCTCGGCGTGTACGGCATCGACGCGAGTGGGCGATCTTCGCTCGCTGCTTGCGCGCGTGCAGATGACGGCGCGAACGCCAGCAGCGAAACGAACGAAACGATTGTAACGGTCAGTCGGGCGCGCATGGGCGCACAGCGTGCACGAGGCGGCGCCCGCGAGCAACCGTGGCCGACGGTCTTTGGACCCCCGACTGGGGCTTCGGCTCACCAGCGCGTTCGCGGCGGCGCGCATGATTCCAAAGACCTAGGTGGGCGCGGCGACGGCACGCGACTCGCAATAGGAGGGCGCGACCGGCGGCTGCCGTCGGTGAGGAGGCTCGATGCTCGGACTCGGAATGGGAGAGCTGTTGCTCATCCTCGCGATCGCGCTGCTGGTGTTCGGGCCGAGCAAGCTGCCGCAGCTGGCGTCGGGGCTCGGCAAGGCGGTGCGCAGCTTCAAGAAGGCGACCAGCGGCGCCGACGACGAGCCGAAGCTCGATCCGCCAGCCTGATCGCGGACGCGGTCAATCGCCGCGCGCCATATCCATTGCGCAGACGTTGTCGACGTTGACGCCGCCGTGCGCGGCGCAGGCATCGTTGCACGTCGATGGGCTGCAGCCGGATCGCATCTGGCAGGTTCCGTCCTGGCAGGAACACGAGACGACATGCGCGCAGTCGGTGGGAACGACCGCCAGGTCCGCCGGCGCCGTCGCCGTCGCCGTCGTGTCGTCGCCGCAGGCCCCGAGCGTCGCCATCACGATCGCCGCAATCAAGATCACCGAGCGCATTGCCGCCGAGGATATCACGATCGTCGTCGGTGGCTTGACAGTGACTCAGATCTGAGCGACGAATTCGCCATGCGTACGTTTCTCGTCTGCAGCCTCCTTGCCGCCGGTTGCGGCGCCGCCTATTCGCCCGCCGAAGTCGAGACCGCGCTCGGGCCATCGACGACGCCGCACGCCGAGCTCGACTTCGAGGTCGGCTGGATTCAACAGCAGCGCGGCGCCATCGTCCACGGCGGCCACGTCGACGTCGTCCACGCCAACGCGCGCCTCGCGCAATGTGCGAACGCGACGATCTTCTCGTACGCGCGCTTCGTCCCCGGCGGCCAGCTCTTCTCCAGCGACGAAGCGTTCGGCTTCGACGTGCCCGCCGACGCGACCAGCGTGCAGCTGTGGTTCCACGCGGTCGCGCCCGGCTGCGACGCCTGGGATTCCAACTACGGGCAGAACTGGTCCTTCCCCGTCGTCGCCGCGTCGCCGGGCGCGCCCGGTTGGGCCGGCGATTGGGGCTCGTCGACGAGCCGCGATTGCCAACACGTCGCCGGCGTGCCGCAGCCGATCGTGATCGACGAGTTCATGCGCGAGCAGTCGTGCATCTTCGTCGACGCCGACGTCTGGGTCCCCGGCGTCACCGACGTGGCCGTGACGCATCCCGAGTGGGTGTTCGCCGAGGTCGAGTGGGCCAAGGACGGCGGCGCGCTCACCGACGAGGATCTCGTCTACGAGGGGATCGTCGGCCACAACGCGCGCTTCCGCTGGAGCGTGCCCTACGACATTCGCAACGTGGCCGACTGGAACAGCGTCGCCTACTCGTTCCGCTTCTCGACCGACGGATCCACGTGGCTGCGCGTGGCGCAGCCGTCCGGCGACGACTGGACGATCACGCGCGCATTCACGCTGCCGCAGTAATGAAGTGAAAGATCTGGAGCCGATGCCCGGATTTGAACCGGGGACCTACGGTTTACGAAACCGTTGCTCTACCCCTGAGCTACATCGGCAAAGTCGAAATTGTGTAGCACGAACAGCGACGGCAAGGTATGCCGAACTCGGTGAGACGAGTCAAGCGCCCTTCGTGGTCACTGGCTCGAAATCGAGCGCACTACCGGACTCTCCGTCGAGGACAACGTTCCCGACGCAACCGCGGCGGTGGCTCGGGCGGCGGCGGCGGCGGCGGTGGCGGCGGGTCGTAGACTCGTTGCCGCTATTGAAAGGTGACTGGCACGTCGAACGATGAACCGTCGGGAGCCGTCGCACCGGCCTGCGCAGTCAGCGCGATGGTCCAATCGCCAACAGCGACGGGCGAGGAATTGATTGCACCGACGGCGACGACTCCGCCTTGACCCGCGGGCATCATCGAAAGCAACGCCGCCGGGATCGTTCCCGACGCTGCCGTGGCGTCAAACTCGCAGCTCAGCGTCGCCGTGGGCGCCATCGTGTCGGTCGCAGACGAGCTGAACGCAACGCTCATGGTTGCCGCCGACGCCGCATTCCAGGTGAAAACCAGATCCCGCGACCGGTCGATCGTCAACGTGTGGAGTGGAAGCCCACTCTGCGGGTCGTTCACTACCAGCATCGGGGCGTCGATGATGGCGATGGACGGCGCCTCGACGGTGCCGGAGAATGCTGGGATCGAGCCGCCGCCAGCCTGGAACGTCAACGTCTCGCCGCCATTCCACGCGCGCTCTCCCGGTTGATCGAACAGGTACGGCGTCGGCGACGAGTCGGGGCGAAGAACGATCTCGACCAGGGCGCCTTCGATCGAGATCACGCCCGCGGTATCGCTGGGTGCGCCCTGGCTGGTTGGGTTCGTGCAACCGGCCGTGAAAACGCAGGACCCTCCTCGAGTCGTGGAGCTGCATGACGCCGCGGTCGGACGACCCGGAAACGACGCATCCGCAGATACGTCATCCGTGCTGATCCCGTTCTGCAATGCGTGGGTGTTCGTTGCGGTGGCGTATCCGCGCTTGTCCGTGGCCGGCACTCCGCCGCTCGAGCAGCCGACGACGAACAGGCAGACAAAAATTGGTCGAACCATCGAGGACGGCGTATACGGTTCGGCTCCGCGTGTCAAGCTGCTACCAATTTGCTACCAATCGGCGACCGAACCGGCCGATCGGAAGTGGTCGTGCGTGACTGAAGTTCGAGATGTTCCGTCGGTGAGGCTACCGAGAGTGGTCAGGAGTGATCAGGCGGAGGGAATTACGAAACCGTTCCTATACCCCTGAGCTACATCGGCAAGGTGGTAAATTTCGATTGTTTAGCAGATTTGGCGTCGAAACGGTTCTCCCAATCTTGCTCCCATGATCATGCAGCAGAGCCGCAGCCGACATGCAATAGCATTGCAAAAGAAATCAAGAGCAGGTGATCAGTGAGGCGATGGCACTGCAGGATCGGGAGCGAAACGCCATACGGCACGTCGCCCGTCGGCGTCGATGCGTACGGTGCCGAGCTCGAGGTGACGCGTCACCGGCCGGGCGAGGCCGAGCGTCGCCGACACGATCGCCGGCCCGCTCGGTTGGCGCTGCAGCAGGATTCGCAATTGCAAGCCGGCGCCGTCGAGCAGTATCGCGCCGACGGATCGCGTCTCGCGAAAACCGAGCGCGCGAAGCCAAGCGCGGAGCGGGGTCGCTTCCGGCGCGCTCAGCGCCAGCGTCACGGCGACGACGTTTTCGAGGAGGCGATCGGGGCGATAGAACGACGCGAGGTAGGTTCGCCGATCGACGCTCTTCGTATGTAGGACCCGCTCGACGAACTCGGGATGATATTGGCTCACCCACCACGCGAGGCGGTCATCGTCGGGCGCGTCGACGGCGAGCACTTCGTTCCACGGGATCGGGTGCTCGCCGGCATCGAGGGTGACGACGCGGCGATGCGTCGGTTGCCCCGCCCGTC
>DASXOU010000583.1:0-5283 GCA_036494045.1 Polyangia bacterium
TACGCGATGGTCGCGGCGCCCGGGCGCTTCTGGGGGTTGCTGAGTCACGCGCCGGCGCCGGCAGTGACGGAGATCGGCGCGGTGGCCGTGGCGATCGCGGTCGGCGCGTGGAGCTTACGCCGTCGGTGAGTCCCGCGATGCCCTCCCAGATTTTGGGGAGGCAGATCGGAAGCGGGCTCCCCAGGTCCGGCGTCCGCGCTAAAGCGCGGCCGCGGGGGCCGTGATCTTCGGCGGAGCCAACGTCGGCGTCACCGCAGACGTCTACTCCCCAACGGAATGGCCGTACGTCCTAGTCCTCGTCGCCGTCGAACGGGGATTCGGTGAGCGTTACCCGCGACGCGCGTGTCAGCAGCTCGAGATCGAAGCGGCCGTTGTCGCTGCGGACGCCCGGCGGTCCGCGCAGCGCCAGCACCTCGTCGCCGACGTCGCCTTCCCACGCGAGCACGCGATCCGCCCACACGCGCAACACGCGCCCCTCGAGCTTCGCGCGCAGGCGATGCTCGACGTTGGGCGCAAGCGGTGCCGGCTGAACGCCTCCATGCGCGACCAGGTTGCGATAGCCGCGCGCGCCACATTCGCGATGCGTGCGCATTCCCGGGTTCGACTTCAGCGACACCACGATCTGCGCGCGCGGCTCGATGCGCCACATGACGTAGAGCAGGTTGCACCCGTCGGCAGCGCGCAGCTTGATGCCGATCTGCCGCCGCATCTCCCCCGACGCCAGCGCGCGCGCGCCGTCGCTGCCGCCGAGATACGTGAAGCGCAGCTCGGCGTCGTCGCCGTCGGCGCCGGGCACCACCGCGCGCATCGTCGGCTCGCTCACGCGCGCGCGCCCGTCGCCGAGCGCCTCCACGTGCCCCTTGGTCACGCGCCAACGCGCTGCCGGCGCGCGCGCCAGCTCATCAGCGGACGCGGACCCGCCGACAACCAGCGCGCACGCCAGTAGCGCCATCTTCATCCTCCGTCACCGCCGAGCGTCGTCTGCAGCTCGCCGACGTGCACGCGCAGGAACTCCTGCTCGGCCTTGAGCTTCACCCAATCGAACCACAGCGCCTCGCGAAAGCGGCGCAGCTTGTCGCTCTCGATGCTCTCGATGGTGTGGATGCGCCCTTCGACGTCGGCGAGGAGCACGCGCACTTCGCCGAGCCGCCGCCGCTCACCGGCGCACAGCGCGCGCAGCCGCGACTCGAGCAGCTGCGCCTTCTGCTCGACCGAGTCGTTCTCGTGCGCGATCACGTGCGCCTTGGCGCGCGCCGCGTCGCTCTCGTAGGACGGCATGACCACGATCGCGGGGCTGAGGACGATCGAGAAGACGCCGAACAGCGGCAGCTCGTCGCGCAGCCCGAAGAAGCGGTCGTAGCCGCCGCGCACCTGGATGTCGAACGCCTCGGTCAGCCGCATGCGCGCCTCGTACTTCAAAACCTCGGCGTCGGCGTCGCGATGGCGGCGCAACAGCTCCTCGGGCTGCGGCAGCGTCGAGCGCGACGGCAACCCCGCGCGCAGCGTCTCGGCCGACATCAGCTCCGTCGAGATGTCGTCGACGCGCACCTGCGTCGCTTCCAATTCCTCGACGGTGGCGTGGGCGTGCTCGACGCTGGCGCGCACGTTGCGCAAGACCTCCTGCGCCCGCGGCAGCGCGGCGCGCAAGATCGCCAGCTTGGCGTCGAGCGAGGCCGGTGACACCTGCTCGCGATTCTCCACTAAGAACCGCGAGAGCTGGCTCTCCGCGCGATAGCGCTCGCAATCCGCCGTCGCGCGCTGCCGGTTGAACACGCCGCGCGCCAGCCCCGCGACCAGGCTGTAGCGCAGGCCGAAGGTCAGCCGCTGCGTCGGCGGCGCCGAGGTCAGCCCGCCCGATCCCGTGGTCACGTCGTTGCCGTTGACCACGCCGTAATCGAGGAACAGCTGCGGCGACAACAGGGACGCGCTCTCCGACTTGGCCACGCTGTCGGCGAAGGTGCAGTACGCGTCGCTGACGTCGGCGTAGTCGCTCTGGGCGTGCGCGAGCGCGGGCGCTACCAACACGAGCGCGACGATGATCCCGAGCGCGCGCATCAAAACAGGATCGGCCGCCCACCGACGAACAGCACCTTGCGCTCGGCGTCGCTGCCGTTGGTGAGCTGGATCTGCACCGGCTGCCCGCGCAGCTGCGAATTGTGCAGCGGGTGCTTGTACAGCATCTCGCCGCCGAGCAGCGCCACCACGCTGCCGACGCGATGACAGAACAGCGGACCGACCGCGCAGCCATACAGCGGCGTCCCCGGCTTGACGCGATCGAGGTTGTCGTACGGCACGAACGCGATGTTGTCCTTGCCCGCGACGGCGCGCATGAACGGCGACTCGCTGATGGTCTTGACCATCCGGTCGTAGCGCTCGAGCGTGCGCTGCAAGACGCCGCGGTTGTCGCGCGCCTTGGCCACCGCCACTTCGGCGAGCTTCACGTCCTGCAGCATCTTCAAGATCTCGATCGAGTGGCGCTGCGCCGGCTTCTGTCCGACGATGGCGCCGAGCGCCTCGGTCTCGCGGCTGAGCTCGGCGCGCCGCTTGAACAGCTCGACCTCCTTCTCCGCCATGTTCAAGTTGCCCTGCGCCAGCTGCGACAGCTGCAAGGCGCCCGTCACCGCCGTCTCGCGATCGATGAAGTGCGCGTCGTATTCCTGCGCCAGCCGCCGCTTCGACAGGTGCGAGAAGGCGCGCCCGCTCGACGCCACCTCGGCACGCGTGGCCGCGAAGTTCTTGTTGATCGCCATCAGCCGATTGAGCTCGATCTTGCGATCGGCCAGCTCGTCGGCCAGCGCCTGCTTCGACCCGTCGAGGAACTCCTGCTGCATCTTCTGCACGCGCTCGGCGTCGGCCAGATCGGCCGCCGCCTTGTCGCGCGCCGACGACTGCGTGATCAGCTGCGTCGACAGCGCCAGCACGCGCTCGTCGGTCGGCGCGATCACGGTCGGCTCGATCCAGCTCGTCGAGCACCAATAGAAGACGTTGGCCCCGAGATAGGAGATCAGCGCGAGCGCGATCACGGCGAGCACCGCGAAGCCGATCAGCTTGTAGCTCGACACCACGAGCTTGTTGACCCGCGCCGCGTCGAGCTTGGCGAACATGCCCGGCGCCGGCGCGCGCTGGATCGCGACCGCGCTCTTGAGCTGCTGCATCGAGCGCGCGCGCTCGAACAGCTTGACCACCAGCGCGCGCCCTTCGTCGAACACGCGCACCATCGCCGACGGCTTCATGAGCGCGCCCGGCTGCTCGTACGGCGACGGCGCCCGCGGCGTATTCAGCGTCGCCGGCGAAACGAACGGAATGGTCTTGGCGGCGATGTCCTCCGCCTCGGTGTCGATGATCGGCTTGCTTGCAGGCACCGAGCGCAAGTGCGGCGGCAAGGGCGGCGGCACGGCGTGAATGCGGATGGGCTTGGTCGGCATGTTTTCCTTAGAATCGGAGTCGCAGCACTTCGTACGCCTCGGCAAACTGCACGCCCGCCAAACGCCCCATCGCCCGCGCCAGATCGCGCGTCGAATCCAGATCCATGTTCGGCAGCTGCGACGCGTGCGCCGCGATCGCCTCGACCTTGCGCTCGATCGTCTCCGAGATGTCGGCGAAGCACTGCCCGACCGCGCGCGTCGAGTTCTGCGCGTTCATCTCGTAGCTCGATACGTACGCCAGGAGGTTGCACGGCATGCGTCGCAGCGCCGACACCGTCGCGCGATTCACCAGCGAGTGATCCCAGTGCATGTCGTGCGCGGAGTGCGTGATCACGAGATCGGGCCGGATGTCGTTCACCAGCGTGTCCATCTGCGCCACGAGCTGGTGCATCGGAATGTCCTCGACGCGCGACTTCTTGTCGGGGTTCAAGATCATCAGCTTGGCGCCGAGGATCTCCGCGCCGCGCCGCGCCTCCTTGGTGCGCTCCTCGCTCAGCGACGGCAGCGAGCAGACCGCCGCCGTCACCTGCACGCCGCGCGACGCCAGCCGCGACAACAAGCCGCCGGCACCGACCTCGAGATCATCGGGATGCGCGCCGAACGCGAGCACGCGCGTCGTCGCTCCTGCATGCGCCAGACAAGTCACGTTCCTACCTCCGCCACCGCGGGCGCAGCTTCCGGCTGCATCGCCTCGCGCAAGATGCGCACGGCATCGGGCCCGCAGTTGAACAACAGATCGAGCGACGACAAGTTCGGCTTGAAGCCGAGCATCGGATAACGCTGCGGATAGACCGGATGCGTAAAGCGCTGCCACGCCGTGCGCACGCCGGCGCGCGCCAGCTGGTCGATGTCGAGATAGCCGCGCGATCCGCCGCCGCCCGACAAGTAGACGTCGGCGCCGACTGCCAAGCACAACGACTCGAGTCGATCGGTCTTCTGCCCGCGCAGCGACAGTGACGACGCCCGCAACACCGGCGTGTAGATCTCGAACCAGCGCAGATGCAACCGCAAGATGTGCAGCTGCAGATCGATCAGCCGATCCCACGGCCGCGTGTACACGTCCTCGAGATCCTGCTGATAGAGCCGCCAAAACGGCGTCGAGCCGTAATGGATCTGCAGCGTCTGCCACGTCTTCCGCTGCCAATGCTCTTTGGGCGATCCGCGATTGACGATGCGCTTGTCGATGATGCGCTCGTCCTGCGGCCCGCGCTCGAGCGGCACGGTCAGCCACTGCGGCCCGTGGTTCAGCTTCAGCCGATTGCGATTCTGAAAGTTCTGCGCCTCGTACTGCAGGTCGTCCATGACGACGAACAGATCGGCCGCGGCCACCTTCGCCAGATAGCCGATCCAGGGCAGGTAATGCGGTTGATGCGCGGCGACGATCACGACGGCGTCCCTCCTTCGGCCCCTTGCACCACGACGGCGGTGTGCCCGCGCGTCTCCCAGCTCGACGAATGCAGCGTGAACATCCCGAGCGGCGTCAGCACCAGATACGCGGTCGGCATCAGCACCGCCATCGGCAGGAACCAGAACGGGTGCACGCGATATTGCGGATCGAGCCGTCGCGTCGAAGGCGCGAAGTGATAGATGAACCCGAGCACGGCGACCAGGCCGACGTGGAACGCCACCAGCGAGATGAAGTCGCCCGACACGAGGTGCGCGATGATCAGAAACGGGTAGACGAGCAGGAGCGCGAACATCGACATGTAGTGCACGCCGACGAGCGGATGCAGCCGCCACGCGTGTGACAGCCCGCAGGTGAAGTCGATGATGTTGGAGCGCTTCCAGCGCAGCTGCTGATTGAAGTAGCCGGTGAGCGTCGTCGGCGCTTTGGTGTAACAGAACGCGTCCATCGTCA
>DASXOU010000584.1:0-7395 GCA_036494045.1 Polyangia bacterium
GACGGGCCGCGCGCCGTCCCCGGCGCCGAGGCGCGCATCTTGGAAGATCTGGCGTGGCTCGGCCTCGACTGGGACGAAGGGCCCGACGTCGGCGGACCGCATGCGCCCTATCGCCAATCGCTGCGCCTGGCCCGCTACGACGCCGCGGTCGAGCAGCTCCTCGCCGGCGGGCACGCCTTTCGCTGCTGGTGCTCGCGCGCCGAGGTCGCACGCGCCGCCGCCGCGCCGCACGGCCCCGCCGACGACGGGCCGCGCTATCCCGGCACCTGCCGCGCGCGCAGCTCGCCGCCGCCGCGAGACCGCCGCCCGTCGGTGCGACTGCGCGTCGATCCCGAGACGATCGAATTTGTCGACGGCGTGCACGGCGCGCAGCGGCAAGACGTGGCCACCGCCATCGGCGACTTCATCGTCCGGCGCGCCGACGGCATCCCCGCCTATCAGCTCGCCGTCGTCGTCGACGACGCGGTCATGGGCATCACGGAGGTCGTGCGCGGCGACGATCTTCTCGGCTCGACCGCGCGCCAGCTCCTGTTGTATCGCGCGCTCGGCCTTGCGCCGCCGCGCTTTTCCCACGTGCCGCTGGTGCTCGGCCCCGACGGCGCGCGGCTGTCGAAGCGCCACGGCGCCGTCGCCGTACGCGCGCTCGCCGAGCGCGGCCGCTCGCCCGCCGAGGTGGTCGGCTTGCTCGCGCACACGCTCGGCCTCGTTTCCGAGCCGCGCGCCGCCACGCCGCAGTCGCTCGTCGCCGGCTTCACGCTCGATCGGCTGACGCGCGCGCCGACGACGATCGATCCGGCGAGCTTGTAGCTACATCGTCTGCGACAGGTGCTCGAGCGCGCCGAGATCCGCGCGCAGCTTCTTGAACGCGCGATCGCGCTTGAGCCCCTTGGTGGCGAACGCGCCCGCGAGCCCATGCACGTTCGCCGTCGACTGCATCACCACCGACGTGCGCCTGTCGCCCTCCGGCGCGAGCGTGATCTTGCCCTGCACGTCGACGTTCTTGCCGGCGCCGCGATAGCTGATCTCGCGCGCGGTCCAGTGCAGATCGATCGTCAGCTCGCGCCCGATCACGCGCGAGGCAAAGCGCAGCTTCGCCGTGTCGCGGCCGTGCGCCAGCACCTTGGCCGACGTGACGTCGGGGAAATGCGTCGGCCAATGCTCGAAGTCGACCAGCCAGCCGCGCACTTCGTCGAGCGGCGCGTCGATCACCGCGCGCCCCTGTTGCCAATTGCCGTCCGAGCCGGCGACGTCGCCGACCTCGATCTTGTCGCCCGCCGCCAACGCCGGCGCAGCGAGCAAAACCACGACCCATCCCAGTGTTCGCATGCCGGCAAGCGATGCAAGCGCGGCTCCGCCACCCCCTCGATTTCCGCGGACCTCGCCGGCGTTGCCGCGCCGGACACGCGCCGGTGACGAGAGACAGCCCCCTAGATCATCGAGGACGCCAGCCACTCCGACAGCTTCTCGACGCTGCCGACGAGCGCGTTCGAGTCGCGCAGCCGCTTGGACAAGACGCGAATGATCGTCACCAACACGAGGTGCAAGACTACCGGATCGTCCTCGAGCAGGTTCGACAACGCATAGTGCGGCACGCGAAACACCTCGGTCACGTCGATGGCGCGCACCGTCGCCGAGCGCACCGCGGGCTCGACCAGCGACATCTCGCCGAAGAACTCGCCCGGCTTGAGCGTGGCCAAGGGATGCGTCTCGGCGGCGCCGATGTGCACGGTAGCCGCGCCGCCGAGGATCAGGTAGAGCGCGTCGCCGAGCGTCCCCTCGACGACGATGTCCTCGCCCGGTTGGAACAGCTCGAGCTCGCCCGCCTGCGCGAAGCGGAGGACCTGCTCGAGCGACAGGCGCGCGAGCAACGGGTGCTGCTGAAGTAGCTCGGCGTTGGTCACGGCCATGCTGACGAGAATATACTGCCGGCCGAATGCGTAAAGTCCCGCTCGTCGCGGCGCTCATGCTCGCCGCTCACGCGTACGCGCAAACGAAGCCGCTGCCCGTCGGCGAGCCGCCCACGCCCGGCGTCTACAATCCGACCATCGGCATCGCCGGCGACGCCGACGCCAGCTCGGTCGAGAAGAACCCGGCGGCGCTCGGCTACCTGCCCTCGTGGTCGGGCGTCTATCTGCACTCCGAGCTCGACCCCAACCTCACCATCGGCGGCCGCGGCGACGGCTTCTTCGTGGCCACGCCGCTGCCCTATCTGTCGGCGATCTCGGTCGGCGCCGGCGTGCAGCTGCTCCGTCCGCCGGGCACGTTTCCCTTTCCCAACGAGCAGAAGTTCTCGCTCGCGCTCGGCGTGCGCATCATCCCCACGATCGCGCTCGGCGTGTCGTGGGCGCACCTGTGGGCCGATCAGGGCCCGGTCGCCTCCGGCCTCGACACGCTCGACCTGGCGCTGTCGCTGCGTCCCGCGCGTTGGCTCGCCGCCGGCCTCGTGGTCCACGATGTGCCTTCGCCCGCGGTGCAGGGCTTTCCGCTGCAACGGGTCTGGGAGCCCGAGATCACCTTCCGCCCGTTCTCCACGTCGCTGGTCGAGATCGCCGGCGGCGCGCGCTTCGGCGAGCGGCGCGGCGACGTCGATCCGCACTTTCGTCTGTGGCTGACGCCGGTCGCCGGGCTCACCATCAAGTGCGACGTCGAGTGGAAGCGCGACGTCGACCTCGACGGCATCGACGAGAACGACATCCGCGTCGCGCTCGGCGTGTCGATCGATCTCGAGCACCTCGGCATCTCCGGCTTCGGCCTCTTCGGCACCGACTCGGGCGTCAACAAGGCGCACGGCTTCACCCTCGCCGCGCGCATCTCCGGCGATCGCTATCCCGCGGTGTGGGACGGCCCGCGGCATCTGGTCCGCTTCGATCTGGCCGGGCTCGACGAGCGCAAGCTGGCGCGCCTGGTCTCGTGGATGCGCCGCGCCGAGAAGCAGCGCGAAGTGCTCGGCGTCGTCTTCGTCCTCGGCGACCTCGACGGCAGCTGGGCCACCGCCGAAGAATTGCGCGCCGCCATGTTGCGCCTGCGCAAGGCCAAGAAGCACGTCTACGTCTACAGCGCCGAGACCAACACGCGCGGCTACTACGTCGCCAGCGCCGCCGAGCGCATCTTTCAAGATCCCGCCGGCGGCATCCGGCTCGTCGGGCTGTCGTCGACGACGATGTTCTTCCGCGGCCTCGGCGATCTCCTCGGCGTGCGCGCCGACTTCGTGAAGATCGCCGAGTACAAGAGCGCGCCCGAGCAGTACACGCGCACCGGCTCGACCGAGCCCGCGCGCGCCGAGCGCGAGGCCTACGCCGGCGACGTCTGGGCCCACCTCGTCGACGGCATCGCCTCTGCGCGCCACGTCGATCCCGCGGCCGTGCGCGCCTGGATCGATCGCGGCCCCTACACCGCCGGCGAAGCCAAGGCCGCCGGGCTCGTCGACGAGCTGCGCTCGGGCGACGAGGTCGAAGGCGCCATCGGCGATCTCCTCGGCCACTCGGTCGCGCTCCGGAACGCGCCGTCGTCACCCGAGCGCGAGAACGACTGGGCGCGCCCCGCCGTCGCCGTGCTCTTCGTCGAAGGCGACATCATCGACGGCAAGTCGGCGACCATTCCGCTCCTCGGCATGAAGTTCGCCGGCATGCAGACGCTCATGACCGCGCTCGAGCGTGCGCGCGACGACTCACGCGTGCGGGCCATCGTCGTGCGCATCGACTCGCCCGGCGGCTCGGCGCTCGCGTCCGACGTGCTGGCGCGCGAGCTCGAGCGCACCGCGCAGGTCAAGCCGGTCATCTGCTCGCTCGGCGATCTGGCGGCGTCGGGGGGCTACTTCATGGCCGCGGCGTGCTCCAAGATCTACGCCGCGCCGTCGACGCTCACCGGATCGATCGGCATCTTCACCGGCAAGTTCGACGTCAGCGGGCTGGCCGCCAAGATCGGCGTCACGCTCGAGCACTACGAGCACGGCGCGCACGCCGGCATCGACTCGCTCTATCGGCCCTACACCGACGAGGAGCGCGTGCTCATCCTGCAGAAGCTGCGCTACTTCTACGGCCGCTTCGTCGATCAGGTCGCGCGCGGCCGCAAGCTGACGCCCGTGCAGGTCGACGCCATCGGCCGCGGCCACATCTGGTCGGGCGACGCGGCGCTCAAGCGCGGCCTCGTCGACGAGTTCGGCGGGCTCATGGACGCCGTCGCCGAGGCCAAGCGCCGCGTCGGGCTCGGCGAGGACGATCGCGTGACGCTCGAGGCGATGCCCGATCAGCCGGGCCTGCTCGGCCAGCTGCTCGCGCTCCTCGGCTTCGGCGGCACCGAGGTCACGGCGCCCAAGGACAGCGACATCCTGTCGCGTCTGCTCGCGCCCGCGCTGCGCGGCATCCCCGGCTCGATGCTGCTGGCGCCGTCGACGCCGCAAGCGCGGCTCGACTTCGACATCACTGACAGCGATTAGTGTCGCGCGCCATCTGCTGCAAGATCGTCGGCTTCATCGGGTAGCGCGAGCCGTTGCGAATCCGCTCGCGCACGCTCGCCGCGCCGGCCGCGTCGCCGCCCGACTCGAGCGCGCAGGCGAGCACGTAGAGATCCTGCAGATCGCCGTCCTTGGCCGGATCGACCGCGCTTGCCTCGGCGCGCGCCTTTTCGCCCTCGCCGCGACGGAAGGCCAGCCACGCGGCGAGCACATGCTTCGAGTCGGCGTCATCGGGATCGTTCGAGATGCGCTCGAACTCGGCCTGCGAGCCCGCCGCGTCGTCGAGCCGGCCGGCCTCGGCCTCGAGATACGAGCGATCCCACCAATAGTGCTGCATGCCGCCGTGCTTGACCTTCTCGTCGGCGCCGGCGACGGTCTCGCGCAGCTTCTCGTTCTCGGCGGCCGCGCCCTTCTTGTCGCCCGCGCCCCAGCGGATCCAGGTGCGGCAGTTGTAGATGAGCTTGCGGGTGTCGAGGTCCGTCGTCTGTGCCAGCCACTCGTCGGTGTCGCGCAAGGCGCCGTCGAAGTCACGCTTCTCGATCGACGCCGTCATGTCGTCGAGCCGCTGCGTCACCGTCTTCGTCGCCGCCATCGCCGGCTTGGTCGTCGCTGTCGTGGTCGTCGTCGCCGGCGCGTGCGCGCAGCCCGCCACCATCATCATCGCGATCAGAAGGCGTCTCATGCTGCGTCAATAACACGGCGAGGTCCGCCGGCAATGCGCTCTCGATCACCACCTCGTCGCCCGTCGACGGATGCGGAAAGCGCAGCTCGGCCGCGTGCAGCGCCTGCCGTGGCAGCGCCAGCCGATCGGCCACCGCCGCCCAGCCGTGTTCCTGGTAATCGGCAAACACGCGCTCGTCGGGATAGAGCTTGTCACCGACGATGGGAAAGCCGAGGTGATCGAGGTGCGCACGGATCTGATGCTGGCGCCCCGTCTCCGGCCAACACTCGACGAGCGTGTAGTCGCCGGCGCGCCCCGCCGCGCGCCAGCGGGTGCGCGACGCCAGCCCGTCGGCACGCACCGCCATCTTCACGCGCACCAGGCCCCCGGCCAGCGCCAGCGGCGCGTCGATCACACCTTCGCCCTCGAGCGCGCCGTGCACCAGCGCCAGGTACTTCTTGTGCACGCGCCGCTTGGCGAACGCGCGCTTGAGCGCCACCGCGGCCTCGTACGTCCGCCCGATCAACAAGACGCCCGACGTCTCGAGGTCCAGCCGATGCGTGATCTGTAGCCGCTCGTCGGGAAACTTCTCGCGCAGCACCGCCGTCACCGTCGAAAAGTGCCACTTGGCCGTCGGATGCATCGCGATCCCCGCCGGCTTGTCGAGCGCGTAGAACGCGTCGTCGGCGCGCAGCACCGGCAGCTCGCGCGGCGCGTCCGGCTCGACCGGCGCCGGCCGGCGAAAAGTCACGCGCTGCCCCGCCGTCACCACCGACGACGGCTTGCACGGCCGCCCGTCGATCCAGCACTCGCCGCGGATCACCCGCTGCACGCGCGTACGCGACAGCCGCGGAATCTTCTTGCGCAAGAAGCGGTCGAGCCGCCAGCCGCCACACTCGCCCTCGACGAGGAACTCGTGATCGATCGTCTTCACGCGCGCTTGATTCGATATTGATCCGGATCGAGCGCGAAGCGGCGCAGCTTGTTGTAGACGGTGCCGCGCGAGATGCCGAGCTGGCGCGCCACGTCGGGGATCGAACCGCCGTTCTGTGCCAGCGCCTGCACCAGCATCTCGCGCTCCTGCTGCTCGAGCGTGCGCGGCGCGCCGCCGTGCGCGTGTGCATGCGAGCTCGCGTAGCCGCCGCCGTCGCCGCTGCCGTAGCTGGTGGCGCGCGGACGGATGCCCTCGGGCACCTGGTCGAGCACGGTCTGCTCCTCCGCCGCCAGGTTGACCTCGGCCTCGAGCGCGTTCTCGAGCTCGCGGATGTTGCCCGGCCAGTGATAGCGCATGAACGCTTCCATCACGTTCGGCGCCAGCGAGCGCACATTCTTGCCGAGACGCGCGGCGAACAGCGACAGATAGTGCGACACGAGCAGCGGCACGTCGCTCGCGCGCTCTCGCAGCGACGGCAGCTGGATGTGGATGACCTTCAAGCGGAACAACAGATCGCGGCGAAAGCGCCCCTTCTCCGAATCCTCGTCGAGATCGCGGTTCGTGGTGGCGATGATGCGCGCGTTGAGCTCGACCTCGCGCGTGCCGCCGATGCGATGCACGCGCTTCTCTTGCAACACGCGCAGGAGCTTGGCCTGCATCTCGATGGGCATGTCGCCGATCTCGTCGAGCAGGATGGTGCCGCCCTCGGCGAGCTCGAACTTGCCCGGGTGGCCGCCCTTCTTGGCGCCGGTGAACGCGCCGCCTTCGTAGCCGAACAATTCCGACTCGAGCAGCTCGCGCGGAATCGCCGAGCAGTTGATGCCGACGAACGGCCCCGACGCGCGCGGCGAGGCGTTGTGGATCGCTTGCGCCAACACCTCCTTGCCGGTGCCGCTCTCGCCGGTGACGAGCACGCTCGAGTCGGAGCGCGCGGCCGCCTCGGCCAGCTGCAAGCGGCGGCGCAGCGTCGAGGCTTGGCCGATGAGGTCGCCGAACGAGTAGCGCGCGGGCGAGCCGACGATGCGCTGCGCGACCTGCTGTGCGCGGCGCATTTCAGTGAGCGTGACGACCGCGCCGACGACGTCTTGCGTGTCGGAGCGGATGACGCGCGCGTTGACCAGGTACTCGCCGGTGCCGATGCGCGTGACGCGGCCGTCGAGCTCTTCGCCCTGCTCGAGCGTCAGGCGCAGAAAGCCGAGGTCGGGCAGATCCTTGAGCTGGCCGGCGAGCGTGGCGCCGAGGATGCGCGCGGCGACGGCGTTGATCGAGGTGATCTTGCCGCGCCGGTCGAGCGAGAGCACGCCGTCGGAGATGGCCTCGAGCGTGGCGGCGCGCGAGCGGAAGGCG
>DASXOU010000585.1:0-8583 GCA_036494045.1 Polyangia bacterium
AGACGATGGACGCCATCGAACTGCTCGAAACGCAGCATCGCGACATCGACGCGCTCTTTGCGCGCGTGGAAAACGGCAGCGGCAAGGCGCGTGCGAAGATCTTCGACGACCTCGCCGATCTTCTCGCCATGCACGCGTCGATTGAAGAGCTGCACTTCTATCCCGCGGTCAAGGCCGCGGCCACCGACGACGACGTCGAGCATTCGACCGAAGAGCACCTCGACATCAAGCGCAAGCTGTCGGTGTGCATGGGGACGAGCATCGACAGCGACAAGTTCGACGCGCGGCTGCGCGCGCTCAAGGACGAGGTGCAGCATCACGTCGCCGACGAGCGCAGCGAGCTGTTTCCCAAGGTGCGCCGGCTGTTCGACGCCGATCAACTGGAGGCGCTCGGCCAGGAGATGACCTCGACGCTGGCCGAGCTGCAGAAGGGCCATCCGCGCCGCGACGTGCCGATGCAGACGATGGCGCCGATGCCGTCGGTGACGCTGCCGGCGCAAAGCGCGATCGGCTCGCGCGTGATTCCGCACCTGGGGCGTCTCCTGGCGTTGCCGCTCGAGCTCGTCGGCGTCGCCAAGCAGGTCGGCAAAGCGGCGCTGAAGGCGCGCGAGCTGACAGAGGCGTTCGCGCGCGGCCTGCAGCGCGGGCTTCAGCGCAGCAGGAAGCGCGAAGCGTAGCGCTAGGCGTGCGCGGCCTTGATCGGGTGCGGCCGCACGGTCAGCGTGATCAGTGACGCGGCGGTGCAGAATGACGTCGACGTGATGCAGTGATCGCCGCGCCAGGTGCCGTTGTCGCGCTGGATGTGCGCCAGCCGCAGGCGGATGCCGCGATCCCAGCGCTCCCAATCCTTGCCGCCGACGGTGGCGAGCGCCTCCGACGTCATCATGTACGAGACGTGCTCTTCGCCGCCGTAGGTGCCGAAGCCGCGGATGAAACCCTCGTCGGACAAGCGCCCCATCGCCGCCTTCGCCGCTTCGCCGCTCATCTGGCCGGTGCGCGCCGCCGCCTCGGCGGTGCCCGCCATCGCGTAGAGCTCGACGCCCGCCGACGTCTGCGTGCGGAACTGCTTGGTCTTGTCGTCGTAGTTGCCGAGCATGTGGTGCTCGGCGCGCTGCTCGACCGTGGGCGACGTGGCCGCGCCTACCGCCTTGGCCGCGTGTAGGCCGCCGGTGGCGAACGCGTCCGACAACACGCCGGCCCAACCGTCGGGCGAGAAGCTGCCGTCGGCGCGCTGGGCGCGCTCGATCTTCGACACGCACGACTGCAGCGCCGCCTTGACGCGATCGCGCTCCTTGCCCGGCGTCATCGACGGCAGCGCCTCCGACAGCGCCTGCGCGCCGAGGAAGGTGTCGATGTAGCGGCCGAGCTTGCGCTGCGGCAGCGTGCCCGGCGCGTTGATCGCGATCTCTTCCGTTGGCGTCTTCTCGACGGCGGCGACGACGTAGCCGATGCCCTTCTTGGTCGACTTGCCGTAGGCGCCGGCCGACATCGTGTGACCCAGGCGAATCAGCGAGATGGTCGAGATCGCGGTAGTGGCCACGTCGGGCAGCGCGCCGGGGTCGGAGCCCCAACCGCCGTTGTCGTTCTGCGCGGCGACCAGCCATTTGAGCGGCCGATCGATGTCGGGCTCGGTGCGGGCGAGATCGGGCGTGGCCGTGGCCGCGGTGGGGATGAGCGCGCTCAGCGCCAGCGTCGCGAGTAGGAGCCTTCGAATACGTCGCATGCGTCGCCTCCGTGAGAAGAGGCAACGCATGACACACCCCGAAGGATCTGTTTCGAGCGCTCTCGGCCGTGACGGGCGCGCTCGGACTCGGCGGCCTTTTCCGTCGGTGCCGGATCGTCCGAGCGGGCGCGGCGATCGAGCTCTTCGATCCCGCCCTCGGTTGCGGCCTCTTGGTCGCGGCGTTCCTGTTGCTCCACGCGCGTGCCGAACTTCTGCTCGCGCTCCTCGTGATCGCGTCCGTTCTGCATACGGCGAAATCCGTGCAGGGAATGTGCCCCAGGCCTAGCGATCGCGGCGACGGAGCGCGGCCTCGACCTCGCGCGCGGCGTCCTTGCGCTTCTGATCCTGACGCTTGTCGTATTGCTTCTTGCCCTTGCAGACGCCGAGGAGCGCCTTGATCTTGCCCTGCTTCAAGTAGACCTCGAGGGGCAGCAGCGTGTAGCCCTGCTGCGCCGAGGCTGCCTCGAGCTTCTCGATCTCCTTGCGATGCAGGAGCAGCTTGCGATCGCGCTTGGGCTCGTGGTTCCAGATGTTGGCCCACGGATAGGGCGTGATCTGCATGTTGATGAGGAAGCACTCGCCGTTCTTGACCGTCGCGTAGGCGTCGGACATGACGGCTTTGGCTTCGCGCAGCGACTTGACCTCGGAGCCTTGCAGCGACAGGCCGGCCTCGACGGTCCACTCCACGAAGTAGTCGTGGCGCGCCTTCTTGTTGCGCAAGAGGACCTTGACGTCGTCCTTGGTTTTGCCGTCGGCAGCCATGCGAGCGCGACATCATGGCATCGCTCTTCCGAGAGTCAAGACGACGACCGCGGCGGCGCCGGCGCGCGACAACGCGGACGCGCAGGCATCGGCGGTGGCGCCGGTGGTCATCACGTCGTCGACGAGGAGCACCCGTTTTCCGCGCACGCGATCGGGCGCGCGCACACGGAAGGCGTCGTATACGTTGCGGCGGCGCTGCGCGGCGTCGAGGCCGGTCTGCGGCGGCGTGTCGCGCGTGCGCTCGAGCGCGCGGGCGTCGAGCGCGACCTTGCCGAGCGGCGCCTCGCGTGCGCGGGCCGCTTCGCGCAGTGCCGCGGCGAGCTCGGCCGCCTGGTTGAACTCGCGCGCGCGCAGCCGCCGGCGATGCAGCGGCACTGGCACGATCACGTCGATCGCCAGGAGCTCCGGCGACGCGCTGCGCAGCGCGCGGAACAAGAGCTCGCCGAGCGGCGCGGCCAGCTCGGGCATGTGATGCCACTTCAAGTTGCGAATGGCCTCCGCGATGGCGCCGCCGAACTCGTAGCCGGCGAGGGCGGCGTCGAAGCGCGGCGGCCGCTGCAAACAGCCGAGACACGGCGGCGGATGGGCGAGCCGCACCGCCGACGGGCGCGCGCAGCGTGGGCAGGCGCTCTCGATCGGCGCCAGCGTCAGCGCGCAGCCGCCGCAGAAGAGATCGCCGTCACGCGAAAGCGGCGTGTCGCAAGCGGCGCAGCGCGGCGGATAGAGGAGCTCGAGCGCGGCACGCCACAGCCGGGCGCCGAGCGCGCCCAACCCGTTCGTCGAACCATTCATGAATTACTTCTCGTAAACCGCGCGGAGAAGTTGCGTGCCGGCGCAGAAAAAAATGCGAAAAAAGTTTCAGAGCAGCGAGTGGCCTTCCATTTCCGCAGGTTGCGGCAGGCCCATGATCGCGAGCACCGTCGGCGCGACGTCGCACAAGCGGCCGCCGTCCTCGAGCGCGTGGCCGGCGAAGCGCGCGTCGGCGACGATGAACGGCACCGGGTTGGTCGTGTGCGCCGTGTGCGGATGGCCCTGTTCGTCGAGCATCATCTCGCAGTTGCCGTGATCGGCGGTGATGACGACCGCGGTGTCGTGCGCGCGCGCGCTATTAATGATGCGGCCGATGCATTCGTCGATCGTGTCGATGGCGCTCACCGCCGCCGGCAAGACGCCGGTGTGGCCGACCATGTCAGGGTTGGCGAAGTTCACCAGCACGAACGCGTAGGCCTCGGAGTCGATCGCGCGCACCACCCCGTCGGCGACGTCGGCGGCGCTCATCGCCGGCTTCAAGTCGTAGGTCGCCACGTCCTTCGGCGACGGCACCATGCGGCGCTCCTCGCGCGGAAACGGCTCCTCGCGGCCGCCGTTGAAGAAGAAGGTCACGTGCGCGTACTTCTCGGTCTCGGCGGTGCGGAACTGCGCCAGCCCCTGCGCCGCCAGGTATTCGCCGAGGATCATCTTGAGCGACTGCGGCGGATAGGCGACCGGCGGCGGGAACGACGCGTCGTATTGGGTCATGCAGACGTAGGCCGCCAGCTTGGGGCGCGCCGCACGGACGAATCCGTCGAAGTGATCGAAGGTGAGCGCCCGCGTGATCTCGCGCGCGCGATCGGCGCGGAAGTTGAAAAAGATGACCGCGTCACCGTCGGCGATCGTCACCGCGGGCGCGACGACGATGGGCTTGATGAACTCGTCGGTCTCACCCTGCGCGTATCTTTTTTCGACGGCCGCCGCCGATTCTTCTGCAACTTCTCCGGCGGCGCGTGTCAACAGATCGAAAGCGATTTGAACGCGCTCCCAGCGATTGTCGCGGTCCATGGCGTAGTAGCGCCCGACGACCGTGGCGATGCGGCCGACGCCGATCTTTGACAACTGACGCTCAACCTGGCGAAGGTAGCTGGCCGCGCTCTTGGGCGGCGTGTCGCGCCCGTCGAGGAACGCGTGCCAGTAGACCTTGTCGAGCCCGCGCCGCTTGGCCAGCTCCACGATCGCGTAGGCGTGCTCGAGCGACGAGTGCACGCCGCCGGGGCTGGTCAGCCCGAGGAGGTGGAGCGCCTTGCCGCCGGCCTTGGCCTTGTCGATGGCATCGACGAAGGCGCGGTTTTCGAAGAAGTCGCCGTCGTGGATCGACTTGTTGATGCGCGTGAGCTCCTGATAGACGATCCGGCCCGAGCCCATGTTCATGTGGCCGACTTCGCTGTTGCCCATCTGTCCTTGGGGCAGCCCGACCGCGAGGCCGGAGGTGTTGACGAGCGTGTGCGGGAACTCGCGATAGAGCGCGTCGAACGCGGGGGTGCGCGCGAGGCGGATGGCGTTGCCGTCTTTTTCGGCGCGCTCGCCAAAACCGTCGAGAACGACCAATACGGTGCGTTTTAGGTTCATGTCAGGGCCTGTGATAGGGCTCGCCGCGCAAGATGCTGAGCGCACGGTAGAGCTGCTCGAGGACAATAAGTCGGGCGAGCCGGTGTGGCAACGTCAGCCGGCCGAGCGACCACGTGAAATCGGCGCGTGCGACCAGCTCGCGCGGCAAGCCGTCGGCGCCGCCGATGACCATGGCGATGCCTTGCTCGCTGCCGTTCATGGCGCGCTTGATCGACTGCGCGAGCTCGTCGGAGCTGAGCTCCTTGCCGCGCTCGTCGAGCGCCCACAGCTTGTAGCGGGGCGGAATCTTGCGAACGAGCTCCCCGTCGTCCTTGACCTCGACGAGATCGAGGGGAAGCTTGCCGCGCACGCGCTTGGCGTACTCGGCGCAGCCCTCCTGGACCCACGCCTCCTTCAGCTTCCCGACGGCGAGTACTGCGAGTTTCAGGTACCGTACATCTCGTCGACGTGGATGCGCGAATCGGGCGGCACCTCGACGGGAACCCGCGGCGCGTCGATCCACAGACCCTCGAGGTCGTAGAAGTCGCGCATCGGGTGGTAGAACACGTGGACCACCACGTCACCGAAGTCGAGCAGCGCCCACTGGCCGTCTTTGTTGCCTTCGACGCCGAGCGGGTAGAGCCCGCGCTTTTTCTTGAGCGCGTCGGCGACGGCGTCGGCCACGGCTTGCACGTGGCGGTCGCTGCGTCCCGAGAGCACAAGGATGTAATCGGTGTAGGTGGATTGCTCGCTCACGTCGAGGAGGACTGGCTCGAGCGCCTTCTTGTCGAGTGCCGCCTCCATCGCCGCCATCGCCAACTCTCTGCTTCTCAATGCCGTCTCAGCCTCCTAGGTCCGGGTTTGTCCATCACCGATGACCACGAATTTGGTCGTCGTCAACTCCTCCGCGCCCATCGGGCCATAGGCGTGGAGTCGTGTCGTGGAGATTCCAATCTCGGCGCCGAGGCCGAGCTCGCCGCCGTCGGCGAAGCGTGTCGAGGCGTTGACCATCACGCAGGAGCTGTCGACCTCGTCGGTGAAGCGGCGCGCCGCTTCGCCGTCGCGCGTGACGATCGATTCGGTGTGCGACGAGCCGAAGCGCTCGATGTGGCGAACCGCGCCGCCGAGGCCGCTGACGACGCCGACGGCGCAGACGAGATCGAGGAACTCGGCCGCGAAGTCTTCTTCCGTCGCGGGCTTGAGGCTGGGGACCACGGCGCGGGCACGTTCGTCACCGCGGAGCTCGACGCCGGCGCGACTCAAGCGCTCGGCGAGCAGAGGCAGGAACTCATGTGCGATCGCTTCGTCGACCAGGATCGTCTCCGCGGCGTTGCATACGCCGGGTCGCTGCACCTTCGAATTGTAGCAGATTTCAAGCGCCATGCCGGGATCGGCAGAACGTTCCACGAAGACGTGACAGTTGCCGCGATAGTGCTTGATGACCGGGATGCGCGAATGCTCGGCGACGAAGCGAATGAGCGCCTCGCCGCCGCGCGGGATGACGAGATCGATCTCTTCGTCGCGCTCGAGGAGCTCGGCCATGGCCGCGCGATCGGTCGTCGGCAGCAGCTGCACCGCCGTCGCGGGCAGGCCGGCGTCGGCGAGCCCGCGCGCGACCGCGGCCATCAGTGCTCGATTGGACCGGAACGCTTCGGAGCCGCCGCGCAAAATGGTCGCGTTGCCCGCGCGCAGGCAGACCGCGGCGGCGTCGGTGGTCACGTTCGGGCGCGACTCGTAGATGATGGCGACGACGCCGAGCGGAATCCGCCGGCGCGCCACCTTGAGCCCGTTGGGGCGCGTCCACTCCTTGACCGTCTGGCCGACGGGGTCGGGCAGGGCGGCGACCTCGCGCACGGCAGCGGTGATCTTGGCGAGGCGCGCGTCGTCGAGGCGCAGCCGATCGATCATCGGCGCCGCGAGGCCCTCGTTGGTAGCGGCGGTGATGTCCTCGGCGTTGGCGGCGAGGATCTCGGCGCGCGCGGCTTCGACGGCGGCGGCGATGGCGTGGAGCGCCGCGGTTCGGCGATCGGCGCCCGCCTTGGCGACCAGGCGCCCGGCGGCCTTCGCGTCGCGCGCCAGCTTTGCGATTTCCGTCACGTTCAACGTCTATAGTAATACGAGATCGTCGCGGTGGATGACCTCGTCGGCGGCGGCGTAGCCGAGCAGGGCCCCGACGTCGGCCGAGCGGCGGCCGGCTATTTTCTCGATCTCGTCGGCGTCGAAGGCGCAGAGGCCGCGCGCGAACTCGCTGCCGGCTTCGTCGACGACGCGGACGGGATCGCCGGCGCCGAAGCGGCCGTCGACGCGCTTGACGCCCGAGGGCAGAAGCGACTTTTTGCCGTCGACGAGCGCGCGGCGGGCGCCGGCGTCGACCACCAGCGTGCCGGCGGGCTTGAGCGCGTAGGCGATCCAGTGTTTGCGCGAGGCGAGGCGGTCGATCGACGGCCAAAAGATCGTTCCAACGGCCGCGCCGTCGAGGATCGACGTGACCGGCCGCTCGCGCCGGCCCGAGGCCACGACGGTGACCACGCCGAAGCGCGCGGCGATCTTGGCCGCTTGCACCTTCGACGCCATGCCGCCGGTGCCGACGCCGCTCGTCGACGCGCCGGCGACGCCGACCGCCTCGCGATCGACGTCGCGCACTTCGCTGATGAGCGCCGCGCCGGCCGCGGGATCGCCGTCGTAGAGCCCGTCGACGTCGGTGAGGATGACGAGCGCGTCGGCCTCGATCAACGAGGTGCACAGCGCCGCCAGGCGATCGTTGTCGCCGAACTTGATCTCGTCGACGCTGACGGTGTCGTTCTCGTTGACCACCGGCACCGCGCCGGCACGCAGGAGCTCGGCGAAAGCGAGGCGCGCGTTCAGGTAGCGCCGCCGGTTGCGCACGTCGTCGTGCGTGAGCAGCACCTGGCCGGCGGCGAGCGCGTGGGCGCCGAGCGCGCGCTGATAGGCGTGGATCAAGTGGCCCTGTCCGACGGCGGCGGCCGCTTGCAGCCCGGGGATCGTGCGCGGCTTCTCGGCGTAGCCGAGCCGCTTCCAGCCGAGCGCGATCGCGCCCGAGGTCACGATGACGACGTCGACGCCGCGATCGCGCAGCGCCTTGGCCTCGGCGGCGAGCGTGGCTACGCGCGCGTCGGTGTCCTCGGCGAGGAGGCGCGATCCGATCTTGACGACGACGCGCCTCGCCGACTTCAGATCGGCGCGCGTCTTCACGGCTTCGGTTCCGCCGGGTCGTCGGTCGGTTGCGGAGGCTTCTTGCCGGTGAGCTGCGCCTGCTTGTGCGGCGCCCACGCCACGTCGAAGGCGCCCACCAGCGCCGCCACGTAGGCCTGTGCCGGCCCGGCCAGCTCGGTCTCGACCTTCTCGACGAGCGCGCGCCGCGCCAGCTTGCCCGCGAGCTTGCGCGTGCCGGCGAGCGTGCGCTGAAAGGCGTCCTCGAGCGCGTGGCCGCGCGCCTGGCGGATCGCCTGATCCATCGCGTCGCGCAGCGTCGAGGCCTTGGCGCCGTCGAGCCCGAGCCCGACGTGATGGCGCGTGCAGTAATGATCGAAGAGCGTGCCGATCTGGAAGGTCTGCATCGCCTCGTCGGCGCGCCGGACGATCAAGAGCGACGCGGCCACGCGCCGCCACACCTTCTTGGCGCCGCCGAGCAGCACCGCGCCCAGGCCGGCCGCGTGCAGCACGCGCGAGCCGGTCGGCGTCGCCAGCTCGGCGACCGCGTTGCCGTCGACGTCGAC
>DASXOU010000586.1:0-4716 GCA_036494045.1 Polyangia bacterium
CGTGGTCGCCGACAGCGACCCCGACGCCGAGTACGAAGAGACCGTGAACAAGGCACGCGCGGTGGTGCGCGCGCTGGCGATGGCACGGCCGGCGCGCTGATGTACACGCTGCGGCCCGCGACCGAGGACGACTTCGACTTCTTGTTCGATCTACATGAAGTCGCGATGCGCGATCACGTGCAGGCGATCTGGGGTTGGGACGACGCCTTCCAGCGCAAGATGTACCGCGAGTCGTTCGCGAACAAGCAGCGGTCGATCGTTATTGTCGATGGTGTCGAAAGTGGCGTCGTCTGCATCTTGCGGCGCGCCGGTGACGTGTACCTCGAGCTCGTCGAGATCCATCCGCGCTTGCAGCGGCGCGGCGTGGGCTCCGCGATCGTGCGCGCCGTCCTCGCCGAGGCGGCGGCGGCGCGGCTGCCGGCGGCGCTGCGCGTCTTCAAGATCAACGTCGGCGCGCGGCGGCTGTATCAGCGGCTCGGATTTGTCATCGTCGGTGAGAACGAAACGCATTACGATATGCGGTGCGGTTGATGCTGCTGCTCATCGACAACTACGACTCGTTCACCTACAACCTCGCGCAGTATCTCGGCGAGCTCGGCGCCGAGGTGCGCGTCGAGCGCAACGACGCCTTGTCGGTCGACGACGTGGCGCGGCTCGCACCGCGGCGGATCGTGATCTCGCCGGGGCCGTGCACGCCGAACGAGGCGGGCATCTCGCTCGCGCTCATCGGCAAGCTCGCGGGCAAGATGCCGATCCTCGGCGTCTGCCTCGGGCACCAGGCGATCGGGCAGGCGTTCGGTGGCAAGGTGGTGCGCGCGCCGCGCGTGATGCACGGCAAGACCTCGCCCATCGAGCACGACAAAAGCGGGCTGTTCGCCGGGATTCGCTCGCCGATGCAGGCGACGCGCTATCACTCGCTGGTGGTCGAGCCGGCGTCGCTGCCGCCGACGCTGACGGTCACTGCGCGCACGGCCGAGGGCGAGATCATGGCACTTGCGCACAAGACGCTGCCGGTGTGGGGCGTGCAGTTTCATCCGGAGTCGATCCTCACCGTCGACGGCAAGCAGCTCCTTCGTAACTTCCTCGAGATGACCTAGTGGAGCTCGCGGCGGCCATCGCGCGGGCCTGTGCGCGCCAGGATCTCGGCGCCGACGAGATGGCGGCGGCGGTGGGGCGCATCATGGACGGCGAGGCGACCGCGGCGCAGATCGGCGCGCTCCTCGTCGCCTTGCGCATGAAGGGCGAGACCGTCGACGAAGTGGTCGGCGCGGCGACGGCGATGCGCGCGCGCGCGACCCGGCTGCGCGTGCCGGCCGGCGTGGTCGTCGACACCTGCGGCACCGGCGGCGACGGGCGCGGCACCATCAACGTGTCGACGATCGCGGCGTTGGTGGTGGCGGCGGCGGGCGTGCGCGTGGCCAAGCACGGCAATCGCGCGCAGTCGTCGCGCTCCGGCTCGGCCGACGTGCTCGAGGCGCTCGGCGTCGACGTGAGCGCGCCGGTGGCGGTGGTCGAGCGCTGCCTCGACGAGGTCGGCATCGGTTTTCTCTACGCGCCCGCGTTCCACGGCGCGACCCGACACGTGGCGGCCGCGCGCAAGGAGATCGGCGTGCGCACGATCTTCAACCTGCTCGGGCCGCTGACCAATCCGGCCGGCGCGTGCCATCAGCTCATCGGGGTCTATGACGCCGGGCTCGTGGAGCCGATGGCGCACGCGCTCGGGAGGCTCGGCTCCGAGCACGCGCTCGTGGTGCACGGCGACGGGCTCGACGAGTTTTCGCCGAACGGCGCCACCGAGGTCGCCGAGCTGCGCGCCTTCGGCGGCGGCGCGGTCGAGGTCAAGCGCTATCAGCTGCGGCCGCGCGACTTCGCGCTCGACGACGAGGATCCGGCCGGCCTCGACGGTGGCGAGGCCCAGGCCAACGCGGAGGCGGTGCGCGCGATCCTCGGCGGCGCGCGCGGCGCCGGTCGCAGCGCGGTCGTCATGAGCGCGGCCGGCGCGTTCTACGCGGCGAACAAGAGCGGGCTGCGCGACGGCGCGCGCCTCGCCGAAGCGACCATCGACAGCGGCGCCGCGGCCGCGCTCCTCGATCGCCTGATCGCATGCTCGCGGAGGCGCCCATGATCCTGGATGAGATCGTGGCCGAGAAGCGGCTCGAGCATGGGCGGCGCGATCCGGTGGTGCTCGCCGAGCTGTGGCGCGAGGTGGCGGCGCTGCCGCCGGCGCGGCCGTTCGCCGATGCCATCAAGCAGCCGGGGACGCTGCGCGCGATCGCCGAGTTCAAGCGGCGCTCGCCGTCGGCGGGCGAGATCCGGCCGGGCGCCGATCCGGCCGACATCGCCGTGCGCTACGAGCGCGCCGGCGCGGCGGCGATCTCGGTGCTCACCGACGCGCGTTTCTTCGACGGGTCGTCGGCGGATCTGCGGGCGGCGCACGCGGCGGCGGGCCTGCCGGTCTTGCGCAAGGACTTCCTGCTCGACGAGCGCGATCTCTTGCAGGCGCGGCTCGCCGGCGCCGACGCGGTGCTGCTCATCGTGCGCATCCTCGACGCGGCGACGCTGGCGGCGCTGATCGGCGTCGCGGCGCGCGCGGGGATGGCGGCGCTGGTGGAGGCGCACGCGGACGGCGAGATCGAAGCGGCGCTCGCCGCCGGCGCGAGCATCATCGGCGTCAATCATCGCGACCTCGACACCCTGGCGATCGATCTGACGCTGTCGGCGCGCGCGCGCGCGCTCGCGCCCGACGCCATCCTCGTCGGCGAGAGCGGCATTATTGTGCGATCGCACATGGAAATGATGCGATCGCACAATATCGACGCGGTGCTGATCGGCGAGTCGCTGTTGCGCGCGCCCGACCCGGGCGCGGCGCTGGCGGAGCTTCTGGCGTGAGCGGCCGCGTATGAAAGTGTTCGTCAAGATCTGCGGCATCACCTCGCTCGACGACGCGCTCGCGTGCGTCGACGCCGGCGCCGACGCGCTCGGCTTCAACTTCTGGCCCCAGTCGAAGCGCCACGTCGCCGTCGAGGCGGCGGCGGTGATCGCCAGGCGCGTGCCGCCCAACGTGCGCACCGTCGGCGTGTTCGTGAACCCGAGCGAAGCCGACGTCGATCGCGCGTTCGCCTCGGGCGCGATCGATCTGGCGCAGCTGCACGGCGACGAGACGCCCGAGTTCTGCCGGCGCTTCGCCGGGCGCTACATCAAGGCGGTGCGGCTCGTCGACGCGGCGTCGCTCTTGCGGCTCGCCGAATATTCGTGCGACCTCGCGCTCGTCGACGCCGACGCGCCGAGCTATGGCGGCTCGGGAAAGCGCGCCGATGTCGTGCTCGCCGCCGAGGCGGCCGCCGCGCGGCGCGTGATCCTCGCCGGCGGCTTGAGCGCGGAGAACGTGGCCGCAGCGATCCGAGCGGTCAAGCCGTACGGCGTCGACGTCGCCGGCGGCGTCGAGCGCGAGCCGGGCGTGAAGGATTGGATCAAGGTGGCGGCATTCGTGAAGGAAGCCAAGGGCGCATGAGCGACGCAGGACATTTCGGACCTTTTGGCGGGCGCTTCGTCGCCGAGACGCTGATTCCTGCGCTCGACGAGCTCGACGCCGCCTGGCGCGCCGCGCAGACCGACGCCGCGTTCATGCGCGAGCTCGACGGCCTCTTGTCCGAGTACGTCGGGCGGCCGTCACGGCTGACCTTCGCCGATCAATTGTCGCGCGCCGTTTCCGCGGGGGGCGCGGGCGAAAAGGCGCTGCGCGTCTACTTGAAGCGCGAGGACCTCAACCACACCGGCGCGCACAAGATCAACAACTGCGTCGGTCAGGCGCTGCTGGCGCGGCGCATGGGCAAGCGGCGGCTGATCGCCGAGACCGGCGCCGGGCAGCACGGCGTGGCGACCGCGACGGTGGCGGCGAAGTTCGGCCTGCCGTGCGAGGTCTACATGGGCGCCGAAGACGTCGAGCGGCAGAAGCTCAACGTCTTTCGCATGCGCCTCCTCGGCGCCAAGGTGCACGCGGTCTCGTCGGGGACGCGCACCTTGAAGGACGCGATGAACGAGGCGCTGCGCGACTGGGTCACCAACGTGCGCGACACGCACTACATCATCGGCTCGGTCGCCGGGCCGCATCCGTATCCGACGATGGTGCGCGACCTGCAGGCGGTCATCGGCAAGGAGGCGCGCGCGCAGCTCCTCGACAAGGAAGGGCGGCTGCCCGACGCGGCGGTGGCGTGCGTCGGCGGCGGCTCGAACGCGATGGGGCTGTTTCACGCGTTCGTCGGCGACGCGAGCGTGCAGCTGCACGGCGTCGAGGCGGCGGGCGAGGGCATCGCGACCGGGCGGCACGCGGCGACGCTGTCGGAGGGGCGCGTCGGCGTCCTGCACGGCTCGAAGTCGTTCGTGCTCACCGACGACGACGGGCAGATCCTCCCGGCGCACTCGATCTCGGCGGGGCTCGACTATCCCGGCGTCGGGCCCGAGCACGCGTGGCTCAAGCAGTCGGGGCGCGCGACCTACGCGTCGGTGACGGACGAGGAGGCGCTCGCCGGCCTGCAGATGCTGGCGCGCACCGAAGGGATCTTGTGCGCGCTCGAGACGGCGCACGCGATCGCCTATCTGCCGCGGCTGGCGCGCACGCTGCCCGACGGCGCCGTGGTCGTGGTCGCGCTCTCGGGGCGCGGCGACAAGGACATGCCGACGGTGGCGCGCGCGCAGCTCCTCGACAAGGAAGGGCGG
>DASXOU010000587.1:0-1989 GCA_036494045.1 Polyangia bacterium
ACGTGTCTCACATCGGCGTGTCGCGCCGCCACTTTAGCTGGCGCCCCCAGTTGCAAAAAGGCGTGAAAGTCTCCACATTCCTGAAAACCCCGCGCAGCCAATCCGAGGAGAACGATGGCAGGCAATCATCCGGCGATCCAAAAGTGGGTAGACGAGATCCAAAAGCTGACGACGCCCGACCGCGTGGTCTGGTGCGACGGCTCCGACGCCGAGCGCGCGCAGCTCACCAAAGAGAGCGTCGCTTCGGGCGAGCTCATCGAGCTCAACCAGCAGAAGCTTCCCGGCTGTTATCTGCACCGCTCGGCCCCGCACGACGTGGCGCGTACCGAGCATCTGACCTTCGTCTGCTCCAAGAACCGGGACGACGCGGGTCCCAACAACAATTGGATGTCACCGCCGGAGGCGCGCGACAAGCTGACGCCGCTGTACCGCGGGGCGATGAAGGGGCGCACGATGTACGTCGTACCCTTCTTGATGGGGCCGCCGGGATCGAAGTTTTCCAAGGTCGGCGTCGAGATCACCGACTCGAAGTACGTCGTGCTCAACATGCGCATCATGACGCGCGTGGGAAAAGCCGCGCTCGATCATCTCGGCGCGGGCGATGACTTCACGCGCTGTCTGCACTCGCTCGGCGATCTGTCGATCGAGCGCCGCTTCATCTGCCACTTTCCCGAGGACAACACGGTCTGGTCGATCGGCTCCGGCTACGGCGGCAACGCGCTCCTCGGCAAGAACTGCATGGCGCTCAGACTGGCGTCGTGGCTCGGCAAGAAGGAGGGCTGGCTCGCCGAGCACATGCTGATCCTCGGGCTGACCTCGCCCGAGGGCAAGAAGAGCTTCATCACCGCCGCGTTCCCGTCGGCGTGCGGCAAGACCAACCTGGCGATGCTGGTGCCGCCGGCGACGATGCCGGGCTGGAAGGCCGAGACCGTCGGCGACGACATCGCGTGGCTGCGGCCGGGCGACGACGGGCGGCTGTGGGCCGTCAATCCCGAAGCGGGATTCTTCGGCGTCGTGCCGGGGACGTCGCACAAGACCAATCCGAACGCGTTCGACATGATCCAGCGCAACACGATCTATACGAACGTGGCGCTGCGCCCCGACGGCACGGTGTGGTGGGAGGGTCACGACGATCCGCCGCCGGCCGAGGCGGTCGATTGGCAGGGGCGGCCGTGGACGCCGGCGTCGCCGGAGAAGGCGGCGCATCCGAACTCGCGCTTCACCACGCCGGCGGCGCAGTGCGCGTCGATCTCGCCCGAGTTCGAGAATCCCAAGGGCGTGCCCATCGACGCCATGCTGTTCGGCGCGCGTCGCCAGCGGCGCGTGCCGCTCGTGTATCAGTCGCGCAATTGGCAGCACGGGACCTTCCTCGGCGCGACGTTGTCGTCGGAGACGACGGCGGCGGCGACGGGCAAGGTGGGCGTGTTGCGCCGCGATCCGATGGCGATGCTGCCGTTCTGCGGGCTCAACATGGGCGACTACTTCGGCCACTGGCTCGCCGTCGGCAGCAAGTTGCAGAAGCCGCCCAAGATCTTCCGCACCAACTGGTTCCGCACCGGCGAGAGCGGCAAGTTCCTGTGGCCGGGCTTCGGCGACAACCTGCGCGTCTTGAAGTGGATCCTCGAGCGCTGCGAAGGGCGCGGCGAAGTCATCGAGACACCGATCGGCTGCGTGCCGGCGAAGGACGCGATCGATCGCAGCGGCACCAATCTCACCGACGAGGCGATGACCACGCTGCTCAAGGTCGATCCTGCCGAGTGGGCCGAAGCGGTGTCGGGCCAGGAGGACTTCCTGAGCTCGTTCGGCGCGCGCTTGCCGAAGGAGATTCGCGCGGAGCACGAAGATCTCGCGCGCCGCGTCTCCGATGCGATGACCTCCGCCGACCTGCAAGGTCGTGACGTCGGCCACTGAAGTTACCGACGCGAAAGTCGCTCATACAAGTTTGATTGCGTGATCGTCGGCGGCTGCGCTACGCCGCGAGGATGAAAA
>DASXOU010000588.1:0-3741 GCA_036494045.1 Polyangia bacterium
GCCGCGCTCTACGGCGACGGCGTGGCCAAGGAGCGGCTCGGCGACGCGGCGGCGGCGCACGATCTCTACACGCGCGCGCTGGCACGCTCGCCCATGCATTTCGGCGCGGCGGTCGGCGCGGCGCGCACCGGCGCCAGCGGCAACGAGGCGCAAGCGGCGGTCGCCGACGTGATCGAGAAGCGCGGCGCGGCGGCGGCGCCCAAGGAGCTCGGCGACGCCTGGGCCACCGTCGGCATTCTCGCGGAGAAGCAGGGGCGCCGCGATGAGGCCGAGGATCGGCTCAAGCGCGCGCTCGGGCTCGACGCCGACAATGCGGCGGCGCGGGTGGCGCTGGCGCGGGTGCAGTGCGAGCTCAAGCATTGCGCAGAGGCCGTCGAGTCGATGAAGAAGCTGGTCGCCGCGCAGCCGCAGAACCTGGAGGCGCGGCTGGTGCTGGTGCGCGCGCTCATCGAGACCAACGACGCGGCGACGGCGGCGACGACGTTGGCGCCGGCGGTCAAGAACGCGCCCAAGGCGGCTCCCGTGCTCTATTGGCAGGCGCGCCTCCTGGTCGCGCAGGCCAAGCCCGATCGCGAGCAGGCGCTCAAGCTGCTCAAGGACGCGATCGCAGCCGATCCGAAGCTGATCCCGGCCTACGTCGCCGAGTCGAACGTGCTCTCGGCGCTCGGGCAGCCCGACGACGCCGTGGCGGCGCTGCAGGCGGCGCAGCAGCAGGCGAGCGACGATCCCGATCTCATGATCGAGCTCGGCGAAGCGTACATGTCGCTCGGCAAGCCGGCCGACGCCGAGGCGCGCTTCCGCGCCGCGCTCGACAAGAAGCCCGAGGCGCGCAACGCGCGCGTCGATCTCGGCGCCGCGCTGGAGGCCGAGAACAAGCTCGCCGATGCGCGCGCGCAGTACGATCAAGTGGCGAAGGAGGATCCGAAGTATCCGGGGATCCTCGAGCGTCAGGCGCGGCTCGCCGTCAAAGAGGGGCGCAAGGCCGACGCCGCGCGCATCTTCGACGACGCGCTCAAGCAGGGCGTGCCGACGCAGTCGCTGCGCCTGGCCGCGGGCAACTTGTTCCTCGATCCGACGATCGATCGCGCCGCCGACGCGCGCAAGCTCGGCGATGCCGTCGTCAACGACGACGAGCGCTCGGCGGCGGGGCATCTTTTGATCGCGCGCACGCAGATCGCCGGCGGCCATCCCGAGGAGGCGCTCCCCGAGGCGCGGCGCGCGGCGACGCTGTCGGATCTGCCCGAGGCGCACCTCGTGCTCGCCAAGGTGCTCGAGTCGACCAACAAGCTCGATCAGGCGATGTCCGAGTACAACCTGGCGCGGCGCGCGCCCGATCCGGCGCTCAGCGGCGAGGCGCAGCTCGGCCGCGCGCGCATCCTCGTGCGCATGGGGGCGACCAAGGACGCGCTGTCGGAGCTGGGCGCGTTGGCGCACGATCCGAAGCTGCGCGCGCCGGCGCTCCTGCTCACCGGCGACTGCTACACGGATCTGCAACAGGGCGATCGCGCGCGTCACGCGTACGAAGACGCGGTGCACGCGGCGCCGACGTCGGGCGACGCGGCGTTCAAGCTCGGGCTCGCCTATCACGACGCCGGGCGCCGGCGCGACACGGTGACGCAGCTCGAGCATGCGCTCAAGCTCGGCGGTGACAAGGCGCCTTACGCCGCCGACGCGTTCCTCACGCTCGGCGACGCCTATCGCGAAGGTCACGAGAACGACGCGGCGGTCAAGGCCTACAAGCGCTATCTCGAGCTCGCCCCCGCGGATGCGCCGGCGCGCGCCGAGGTGCAGAAGCACATCTCGGTCCTCGGGGGAGGGTGACGCTGATGGATTTGCGGGGGCGGATCGATCGGCTGAAGCGCGTGGCGCGGCTGGCGCGCTCGGGGGCGCGCATCTTCAAGAATGCCGGCTTCTCCGAGACGATGGGGCTCGGACAGGTGCTGGCGATCGCCAGGACCGCGCGCGACGCGCGCCGCGGCATCAAGGGCGGCGCCGCCATCATCCACCTGCACGCATTGAGCGATCCGCTGCGTCCTGCGCTCGTCGACGGCGAGGTGCGCTTGAGCTACGGCGAGCTCGAGGAGCGCGTGAATCGGCTGTCGCATGGATTGCGCGCGCTCGGCATCGCCCCCGGCGAGCGCATCGCCGCGTTCTTGTACAACGGCCACGAGTATCTCGAGCTCTCGGCCGCGCTCAACGCCGTCGGCGGCGCCAGCGTCAACGTCGGCTATCGATTGAAGGCGGGCGAGGTCGCCTACATCCTCGAGAACTCGGGCGCGCGCGCGATGCTGTTTCACGGCGATCTCGCGCCCGTCGTCGACGAGGCGCTGACGCTGGTCAAGAACGGCAAGATCGCCCGCGAGCGCTGCATCGCCGCCGGCGGCGCGCCGGGATTTCGCAGCTACGAGGAGCTCCTCGCCGACGGCGATCCGAGCGCGCCCGCGCGCGTCGACGGCGGCGGCTACGGCGGCGTCATGATCTACACGTCGGGCACCACCGGCCGCGCCAAGGGCGCGACGCGCGACTTCCGGCGCATGGGCATGGAGCAGGTGCTCGACTTCGTGTCGCGCTTTCCCTTGCGCCGCGACGAGCGCCATCTCGTGGTCTGCCCGCTCTATCACTCGATGGCGGCGGCGTTCGTCACCATGATCTTCATGGTCGGCGGCTGCTCGGTCGTGATGCGCCACTTCGATCCCGAATTGATGCTGCGCACGATCGAGAAGGAGCGCATCAGCTCGATCACCGTCGTGCCGACGATGATGGCGCGCATCCTCGCGCTCGGTCCCGAGATCGTGCGCAAGTACGACACCTCGTCGCTGCGCTGGATCATGTCGGGCGCGGCACCGCTGCCGACGGAGCTGGCGCGCCGCATCGAGGACGCGTTCGGCCCCATCCTCTACAACTTCTACGGCGCCACCGAGACCGGCCTCGTGACCATCGCGCTGCCCGGCGAGCACACCGCGCGGCCGGGCACCATCGGCCGGCTCATCAACGGCAACGAGGTCCGCTTTCTCGACGGCAACGGGCGCGACGTGCCCGCGGGCGAGGTCGGCGAGCTCTACGTGCGCAACGGCATGATGATGGACGGCTACCACGGCAACAAGAAGGCCACCGACGACGGCACGCGCGAGGGCTTCTTCTCCGTCGGCGATCTCGCGTATCGCGACGGCGATGGCTATTTGTATCTGGCCGATCGTAAGACGGACATGGTGATCTCGGGCGGCGTCAACATCTACCCGTGGGAGATCGAGCAGCGGCTGCACGAGCATCCGTCGGTGCTCGAGGCCGCCGTCGTCGGCGTGCCCGATCCCGAGTGGGGCGAATCGCTGGCCGCGTTCATCGTGCTGCGCGAGGCGATGACGGCGACGGGCGAGGAGCTCGGCGCCTGGGTCAAGGAGTCGCTCGCCGACTACAAGCGGCCGCGCAACTTCCAGTTCGTCGACGCGCTGCCGCGCACGCCGACGGGCAAGGTGCCCAAGCGCGAGCTCAAGCAGCGGCTGTCGCCGTCGCAGCAGGCGAGCGCGTGAGGCGCCGAGCCGTCGCGGCATTTGCCGTCGCTGCCGCCGTCGCCGTCGTCGCAGGCGGCGCCGGGCGCGCGCGCGCCGACGCCTTCGATCGCATCGGCGAGGGTGCGCCGCTCTATCTGGCGGCGCGGCCGGTGGCGCTCGTCGGCGCCTTGCAGCGCATGGGCGTCGATCAGTTGCCGTCGGTGCAGCGGATCAAGCGGCAGATGGGCGGGAT
>DASXOU010000589.1:0-9098 GCA_036494045.1 Polyangia bacterium
CCCGCGGCTTCGAGCGCGAGGTGCAGCGCGGCGGTGCACGAATTGACCGCGATGGCGTGCGCGGCGCCGACGGCGGAGGCGAACTCGCGCTCGAAGGCGGCGCACTCGGCGCCGCTGGTGAGCCAGCCCGAGCGCAGGACCGCGCAGACGGCGGCGAGCTCGTCATCGCCGATGGCGGGACGATGAAACGGCACGCGGGTATCGTCGTCGCGCTCGTTCATGTGCGTGCCTCTCCCGACGGCGGCAGCGCGCCGAGGCGGCGGCGCCAGGCGCCGGTGGCGACCAGCGCCCAGCCCTTGGCGACGCCGAAGCCGTAGCTGAAGTGGTAGCCGGCGGTGACGGCGGCGATGGCGGGCGCCAGCGTCCAGTCGGCGACGTCGATCGCCTTGCGCGTGGCGACGGCGAGATTGGCGAGGAGGTACGGTCCGAGCGCGGCGACGGCGACGGCAACGAGGATGGGCACGCCGCGCAGAAGGCCCCCGGCGAGCGCGGCGAGCGCGACCAGGACGCCGCAAAAGAAGACGCCGGGGAGAAAGTGTCGCCAGTGAAACGTGTACGGGTAGAGCCGATGCGTGAACGCGTTCCACATGCCGGCCGTGGCCGCGTGGCGATAGAGCTCGCGCACCGTCGGGCGCACGAGGTAGCTGACGCGCGTCTCGGCGGTCAAGCGGATGCGGCCGCCGGCGCGGCGGATGCGGCTGGCGTGCTCGTTGTCCTGGTTGCGCAGGAGGCGCTCGTCGAAGAGGCCGACGCGATCGAACAGGCTCTTCTTCCAGCAGCCGAAGGGCACGGTGTCGACGTCGGCGCTCTGTTGTCGATCGCGGAAGGGGCTGGCGGTGGCGAACGGGCCCTGCGTGGCCAGCGCCACGACGCGCGCCCAGCGGCCGTCGGCGCCGGGCGTGGCGTCGGCGGGACAGCCGACGAGATCGGCGCCGTCACGCTCGAGCGCGCGCACCAGGACCTCGACGTAGTCGCGCGGATAGACGGTGTGCGCGTCGGCGCGCACGATGATCTCGCCGCGCGCGGCGGCGATGCCGCGGTTGAGCGCGGCGGGCGTGGCTTGCGCCGGATTGTCGACGATGCGCAATCGGCGATCCTGCCAGGCCAGGCGCTCGAGGATCGCGCGCGTGCCGTCGCCCGATCTGCCGTCGACGGCGATCATCTCCATGTCGTCGGCGGGAAAGCTGCCGCCGAAGAGCGACTCGAGCGCGCGCTCGACGTGGCGCTGCTCGTTGTAGCAAGGCATGATCACCGAGACGCGCGGCGGCGACGACGACATGCGCCGGTTGTGGGCATCAGGCGCGGGCGTTCTTGATTGCGATTGTGCGGCGCTGCGACCGCGCCGCCACCCGCTCGTAGAAGCTGAGGAAGCGGCGGGCCATGGCCTCGATGGAGTGCTCGGCCATGCGCGCCGGGCCTTCGGGGCAGCCGCGGCCGTCGTCGAGCGCGCGCCCGAGCGCGTCGGCCAGCGCGCCCGGCTCGGCGGCGACGACGGCGCAGTTGGTGAGGCCGTCGAGCACGTCGCCGAGATCGCCGACGTCGACGCCGACGACGGGCACGGCGCAGGCGAGCGCCTCCTTCACGCAGTTGGGCGAGCCCTCGCGATAGGAAGTGAGGATGAGCGCGTCGGCGGCGGCGTAGGCGAGCGGCATCTCGTCGTGCGGCAGGCCGTCGACGACGTCGAGGATGACGCCGGGCAGAAGCGCGACGGCGGCGCGCGCCAGCTCCAGCCGCTTGACCGGGCGCGCGGCGGAGCCGACGAAGATGACGCGCCGGCCCGCGGACGGAAGGCCGCGCAGCCGGCGCGCGCGCGCGCGATCGAAGGGCGTGAACCACGACAGATCGACGCCGCTGGCGATGACCTCGGCGCCGGCGCGCGCGGGCGGCCACAACAGCGCCTCGCGCATCGCGCGCGTGCGCACCGACGTGCCGCCGGCGAGCGCGGCGGCGAGGTGCGAGGCGGCGCGGCTGGGGAACGCGGTCCAGCCGAGGCGGCCGTCGGCGCGCGGCTCGCCGTTGAGATCGCTGCCGGCAAGCGAGAGCGCACACGGCACGCGCCGCTGCGCCGCGCACAACAGGCCGAGCGCCGAGCCGTACATCGGCGCGACCACGTCGTAGTCGATGCGCGCGAGGCGATCGTGGAGCGCGCGCCACAGCCGGACGAAGCCGCGGCGATCGGTCACGCAGTCTTCGGCGATGAGATCGACGACGGCGTTGGCGCGGCGCAGCGCTTCGAGGCGCGCGATCGCCCACGGCGTCGGGTTGCCGTAGAAGTCCCAGTTGGCGACGGCGAGCACGCGCAGGCTCACGGCGACACCTCCCAGCGGCGCATCCAGCGTTCGAGCGCGACCAACGCATAGACCCGTTGGTCGAGCTGCCAGCGCGACATGCCGTCGGGCGGACGGCGGGCGGCAAAGGCGCGCGCGTAAGCGCCGAGCACGCGCGTGTCGAAGAGCGTGCCCATGCGCGGCGAAGGCGACTCGAGCGTGTCGGCGACGAGCGGGCCGAGATCGACGCCGGCCGCGGAGTTGAGGGGGATCTCGAAGCCGCCCTTGGGCTTGGTCGCGATCGCCGCGGGCAGGCGGCGGCGCGCGGCGCGGCGCAGGAGATACTTGGTGACGCCGCCGCGCAGGCGCAACGACGGCGGCAGGCGCAGCGCCAGCTCGACGATGCGCTCGTCGAGGAGCGGCACGCGCACCTCGAGGCCGTGCGACATCGACATCATGTCGACCTTGCACAGCATGTCGCCGGCGAGGCGGTGGCGCAGGTCGCAGGCGGCGAGCGCCGTCGGCAGATCGGCGGCGCCGGCGCGCGCGCGGCCGAGCTCGCCTCCGAAGCGATCGGCGGTGCGCAGGCCGGCGACGCGCGCGGCCTGCTCGGGACGATAGAGCGCGCGCTTGTCCGCTTCGTCGAAGTAGCTGCGCAGCGCGCACAAGGCCTCGCCCGCCGAGAGGCCGGCGAGCGCGAGCGCCTTGTCGAGCTGACGCGCGGTCTCGCGGCCGCCGGCGAACGCGGTCGCCCACGACGCGAGCTGAAGGACGTGTCGCGCCGGCCTCGGCCAGCGACGCAAGCGTCCGAGCTGCGCGGCGGTGCGATAGATCGTGTAGCCGCCGAAGAGCTCGTCGCCGCCGTCGCCGGAGATCACGGTCTTGACGTGCTCGCGCGTCTTTTGCGCGACGATCCAGGTGGGGATCGCCGAGCTGTCGCCGAACGGCTGATCGAACTGATCGAGCACGCGGGCAACGAGCGCGCTGCCGCCGTCGCCCAGGCGCACGCGCAGCTCGTGATGGCGCGTGCCGAAGCGCTCGGCGACCACGCGCGCGAACGGCGCTTCGTCGAGCCGCGCGTCGTCGAAGCCGACGGTGAAGGTGTTGAGCGGCTCGTGACGGGCGGGCGCCAGATGGGCGACCAGCAGCGACGAGTCGATGCCGCCGGAGAGGAACGCGCCCACCGGCACGTCGGCGACGATCTGATCGCGCAGCGTCTCGGTGAGGCGCGCTTCGAACGTCTCGAGCGCGGTCGCTTCGTCGAGCGCGGCGTCGGGCACCAGCGTCGGCTCCCAATAACGACGCGTCGCGCTGCGGCCGTCGCGCGCGACGAGGAGCGCGCCCGGCTCGAGCGCGTGCACGCCGGCAAAGAGCGTGCGCGGCGCCCAGGGCACGAGCAGCGTCAGGTAGTCGTGCAGCGCCTCGGGATCGATCCGTCGCGGCAACTGCGCGCCGGCGAACAGTGCCTTCAGCTCGGAGGCGAAGACGAGGCGCGCGCCGTCCATCGCCCAATAGAGCGGCTTGATGCCGAGGCGATCGCGCGCGACCACGAGCGTGCGCGTGCGCGCGTCCCACAGCGCGAACGCGAACATCCCGCGCAGCCGATCGATGCACCCTTCTTCCCACTGGCGCCACGCGTGCGGGATGACCTCGGTATCCGAGCGCGTGCGGAAGCGGTGGCCGAGCCGCTCGAGCTCGGTGCGCAGCGACGCGAAGTTGTAGATCTCGCCGTTGAACACGACGGTGACCTCGCCGCGGCCGTCGTCCATCGGTTGGCGTCCGCCGGTGAGATCGAGCAGCGACAGGCGCGTGTGGCCGAGCGCGATCGCGTCGCCGTGGAAGACGCCGGTGTCGTCGGGCCCGCGGTGCGCGAGCCGCTCGGTCATCCGCTCGACGAGCCCGGGCGGGATGGGGCTGCCGTCGAGGGCGACGGCGCCGCTGATGCCGCACATGAGGACCTCCTTTGCGATCGCGAGAAGCCGCCGAGAACGAGCGCCGGCCAGCGCGCACCGGCGGCGCGGGCGAGCGCGACGAGCGCGAGCGCCGTGGCAGCTTCGGCGAGCGCGAGTACGACGGTGGCGCGCGCGCCGGCGCCGCCGCGCCGGGCGACGACGCCGACGAGCGCACAGCCGGCACCGACGGTCACGGCGCCATGCACGAGCTCGCGCGGGGCCGGAAGGCCGTAGCGACGAGCGAGGATCGCGAGATAGAGCGCCGCTTGCGCGAGGACGGCGGCGAGCTGCGCGACCAAGACGCCCGGCCAGCCGGCGTGCGCGCGCGCGGCGGCGGCGACTCCTACGGCGAAGGCGGCGGCGGCGGCGAGCTGCGCGCGCGGGCGGGCGTCGCGCTCGTCGGCGGGATCGATCGCGCCTTCGAGCGTGTAGCAGAAAAAGTTCACGCCGATGACCACGAGCGAGAGGCGCAGCGCGGCGGCTTGAGCGGCGTAGCGCGGGCCGAGCCAGAGCGCGACCAGGCGATCGGCGCTCATGGCCAGCGCCGCCGTCGCCGCCGCGGCTGCGCACGCGGCGAGCGCCGTGTAGTCGACGGCGAGCGCGCGCGCGGGGGCGCCGTCGCCGAGCGCGGCGAGCTGCGTGAGGGCCACGGGTTGCAGCGCCAGGCGCACGGGCGCGAGCAGCATCGTGAACATGGCGGCGACGGAGAAGGCTGCCGCGGCGCGCGTGTCACCGCCGCACCACAGGACCAGCGTCGGCGCCAGCGCCACCGTGGAGAGCTGCGCGATGGCGCCGACCATGCGCACGCCGCCGAAGCGAAAGAGGGCGCGCGCGGTCGTCGCGATCGACGGCGACGACGACGATGACGAGCGCACAGCGCGGCCGGCGAGATCGCGCGCGACGATCGCGAAGAGCGCGCCGTCGACGACGAAGATGGCCGCGCCCCACCACGCGAGCAGCGCGGGCAACGACGCGCGCCCGCCCGCGCAGGCGGTCACGACGACCGGCGCCGCCGCCCACGCGACCACGCGGAACGCGGCCAAGAGGCCGAAGCGATCGAGCCCTTGCAGCGACGCCGCCGCGATCCCGAAGAGCGCGTTCGATGCGAAGAGGAGGCCCGCCGCCACGACGAGCGACGCCGCGCCCGCGTCATACAAGAGCACGCGCGCTGCTGCGCGCGGCGCCACCAGCGCCACGAGCGCGATCGCCGCCAACACCGGCGCCGCCAGCGCCAGCGCCGCCGCCACCTGCCGCCGCCGCGCCGACGACGACGGGTCGCGCGCCAGCGCGCGCGGCAGCGACACGTTGAGCCCGAAGAGCCCGACCGACAGCACCCAGCCGAGCACCTGGCGCAAGACGAAGTAGGCGTCGACGTCGCGCTCGGCGTAGAGGCCGGCAAACCGCCGCGTCACCCACGTCGTCGCCGCCACCGCCGCCGCTTCCGAGGCCAGCGTCAGCGCGATCGTGCGCGAGAGCTTGCCGCTCACGCGCGTCCTCGCGACAGACGCACCAGCGCCAGCGTCGGCACCAGCATCATGAGCCCGTAGCCCTTGACCACGCCGGCGAGCGGATAGCGCAGGGTCAAGAGGATCCACGGCGCCGCCGTCGCATACACGAGGCCGGCCGCGAGCTGTCCGCGCCGGCGCGCCAGACCGGCGCGCAGCGCGCCGAAGCCGAGCCCGACGAGCACGAAGACGAGCGCCGGGCCGACGACGCCGAAGTTGAGGTACGCCTCGGTCACGCTCGAGTAGCCGAAGCCGGCGTTGTCGTAATAGTCCTTGCCCAGGAACTCTTCGGCGAACTCGTCGCCCACCGGTGTCGGCCGCGACGGATACATCCAGCGCGGCGGCAAGAGCGTCAGCGCTTGCGTGTAGGTGGCGCCCCAACGCAGCTCCGCGGGCACGCGCAGCGTCGAGGTCGTGTAGATGAGCGTGAGATACGGCCCGTAGGCGTCGATGTTGGCCGGGTTGAACGCTTCGGCGTCCGCTTCGTCGGCGGCGAACTCGGCCATCTCCTCGACGCCCTGGCCGAGCCGATTGCGCGTGAGCCCGACGAACAGCAGCGGCACCGCGAGCACGGCGACGAGGAGCAGCGCGGTGGCGCGCGGGCGCCAGCCGGCGACGCGCGCGCCGACGAGGATGGCGATGCCGACGTGAAACACGTGCATCTTCGATCCGACGAGGAACGTGTGCAGCCCCATGAGCGCGAGGATGGCGACGGCGCCGAGCGTGCCGCCAAGGCCGCCGCGCGACAGCCACGAGACGCCGAGCGCGGACGCGCCGAGATACACGAATTGCAAGCCGACGCCGAGGCTGCCGAGGCCGAAGAAGAGCTCGTCGCGATCGCGATAGCTGGCGGCGAAGACGCCGAAGAGCGAGCCGGTGGCGACCACGCTCATGGCCAGGTACATCGCGATGCCGACGGCCGCGAAGCTCGCGGCGGCGATGGTCAGCCGGCGCGCGTCGATGGGAAATTCGCGCGCGACGGCGGCCCGAGCGCGGGTTCGCGCATAGCCGACGAGAAATCCGAGCAGCGCCAGATCGGTCGCGACCAGCGGCGCCACCAGATCGCGCTCGCTCACCATCCCGTACGCGGCGACGAAGCTACGCGGCAGGTTCGGATCGATCAAAAACTCGATCGGAATGACCACGTGATAATAGGCGAGCCCGATCACGAACAGCACCGCCGGCGAGGTCACACCGTGGCGCGCGCTCTCGACGATCGCGAACGGCAGCGCCGCGCCCACGAACAGCGCCGCCAGGAGCAGCGCCGGCGACGCCTCCAGATCGCGCCACACGAGCGCGACCACGGCCGTGATCGCCGCGCCAATCAGCGGCACCTCGCTCCTCGTCGCCACCGACTGCGATACCAACGCGCGCGCCATGGGCCGGCAACGTTGTAGGTCGCGTCGCGCTCACCGTCGCTGCGCGCGACATTTCGAACAAAACGATCGTAACCAATTCAGTTGTACGAAAGTTTTGCACCACTGCGCGCGCTCTTTCAGGTTTAGCCGCCTGGAGGCAAACGTTGAAAGCACGCGTCGGGCTCGCCCTCGTGATCGTCTCTTCTTTCGTCGCCTGCAACAGTTCGAACAACGCCGGCGATGAATCCGTGGACCTCAGGCATCACCACTTCGATCTCGCGACCGCCCCGCCACCATCGGCGCCGGCCGATCTTGCGCCACCCGCTCCAGCGACCGATATGGCGATGACGGGCGGCAGCGGCGCTGTCGGCCCGACGGTCAGCGCGCTCGAATACGCGAGCGCGCCCGTCGGCGGCGTCATCGCGGTCAGCGGCTCCGGTTTCGTCGCGGGCGACAAAGTGCAGCTCTCGGGATCGACGATCGCCACGGTCGCGCTCACCACGCTGTCGCTGACGTCGACGGCGGTGGCGGCGTTCGTCCCGTCGGTGGGCACGCCGCCGCCGGCCGAGCTCCTGGTGCGCATCGCGCGCGGCGCCGGCGTCTACCCCGCCGCCGGCTTGCCGCTGCATCTGTCCGCCGGCCACGCCTATTATCTCGCGCCCACGGGAAACGACAGCGCCGCCGGCAGCTACGCTGCGCCGTGGAAGACGATCAGCGCCGCGGCCGGCAAGATGGCGCCCGGCGACGTCGCCTATCTGCGCGGCGGAACCTACTCGGGACAAGCGCAGATCAGCGTCTCGGGCACCGCCGCCGCGCCGATCACCTTCACCGCGTTTCCCGGCGAGAGCCCGCTCCTGGTCGAGCCGGCGACCACGGCCGGCGCCGATCTCGACACCGTGCGCGTGCTCGGCTCCTACGTCGTCCTCGATCACCTGCACGTCACGAATCAGAACGATCCCGGTCAGGCCGTGTGGATCGGCGACAACGCCAGCAACGTCACCATCCAATATTGCGAGGTCTACGGCGCGCACGGCCAGGGCATCCTCATCAGCGGCAACGGCAACACCGTCTATCGCAGCGACGTCCACGACAACGGCTCGCACGCGCCGTTCGATCACGGCATCTACGTCGACGGCGGCAACAACGTGGTCCGCTCCAACACCATCCACGGCAACTTCACCTGGGGCGTGCAGGTCTACAACGGCTACGTCTCGGGGCCCGTCGGCGTCGGCCACAACCTCGTCGAGTCGAACTACATCTGGGGCAACGGCGCCGGCTCGACCGCGGCCGCGCCGTCGAGCGCCGCCGGCGGCATGGTCGTGGGCAACGGCGCCAACGCGACCACCATCCGCAACAACATCCTCTGCGGCAACGCGCAATACGGCGTCGAGATCATCGACTCCGAGCCGGACAACGCGCTCAGCGGCAACGTCAGCTGCTACAACGCCAAGGGCGGCTTCTACCTGCGCTATCCCGGCAGCGGCAACACGCTGTCGGGGAACATCTCGTACAACGACGGCGCCTTCGCGCTGGCGTCGACGAGCGGCGTGGCGAGCGACAACGACTACTTCTTCACGACGTCGGGGGCGCCCACGCTGCAATGGAGCGGGAGCAACTATTCGCTCGCGGGATTTCAGGCGGCGAGCGGACAGGACACGCACAGCCAGATCGCCGACGCCAAGTTCAAGAGCGTGCCGGCGAGCGGATTCTCGACGAGCGCGGCGCCGGGCTACAACTTCTGCACCACGCTCGACGCCGCCACCTGCAAGCCGCTTCCATAAGAAGCTATAGATGGATCGGCCCGCTGCCGTCGCCGCGCGTCAGGTGCGCGCGGGCGGCGGCGCTGTCGGCGGCGTCGCCGAGCGCGCGGCCGAGCCGCTTGGAAGTGCCGAACGCGTAGTTCGACGGGCCGCTCAGGTAGCCGGCGCGCAGCAGCGCCGTGCACCAGCGGGCGTGCTGCTGGTTGGTGACGATGAGCGCCACGCCGCGCCGATCGAGCTCGCGCGTGGCGGCATC
>DASXOU010000590.1:0-1920 GCA_036494045.1 Polyangia bacterium
ACGCGGTCGCGCCGTCGAGGCGGCCGAGCAGCGCCAGCGCCGGATAGGTGGTCATGAGCGCGAGCGGCACGACGAAGGTGAACAGGATGCGCAGAAAGCCGCGGAACACCGACGACGGCCAGCGCGCGGCGTCGAACACGCTGTTGAACAAGTAGATGAGGTTGTCGAGCCGCACGACATAGAACGCGGCCGAGATGACCAGGATGGCGAGCGCGTAGAGCAGCGCCGCCGCCGCGACCGTCAGCACGAGCGCGACGCCGATCTGCGCGAACGTCGGCACGTGATGCAGCCGATTGAGCGCCCAGGTCGTCAACGCGATGGCGAAGATCGCGTCGACGAAGGTGAACACCTCGAACTTCGCCGTCGACACCAGGAACTGCGCGTCGGCTGGCTTGAGCAGCACGAAGTCGAGCGTGCCTTTGCGGATGTGCTCGACCACGGCCGCCAACGACGGCTGCACCGCGCCGTCGAGCAGGGCCCGCAAGAGGGTGAACCAAGCCGTCACCAGCGCCGCCTCCTCCAGCGACCAGCCGGCGATGGTCGGGCGCTTCGCCCACAACACGAACATCGGCACCACGTTCCAGAACGTATTGAAGGCGGCGATGAAGAGCCCGACGAAAAATTCGGCGCGATACTGCATCGTCACTTGCACCGACGCGCGCAGCTGCACGCCCAAGAGGCGCAAGTAACGCATCAGCCGCCGTACGCGGCGAAGCGCTTGATGCCGCGCTTCCACAAGATCGCCAGCGCCAGCCACGCCAGCGCCGCCCAGCCAAGCTGCATGCCGAGCCCGGCGAGCGCGCCGTGGCGATCGCGAATCCCAATCAGCGTCTCGACGGGAAACGCGATTAGATAGGCGAACGGCAACACGCGCGACGTTTTCTCCAGCCACGCCGGAAACAGCGACAGCGGGATCAGATAACCGGACAGCAGCATGAAGCCGCCCATCCACAGCTCCCACACTCCGAGCGAGCTCTCGAGATAGAGCCCGAGCGTGCCGACGATCGCCGAGACCGCGAAGTTGAGCAGCCACGCGCCGGCGACCGCGACGACGAAGATGACCACGTTCAGCGGATCGTGCGTCAGATCTTTTCCCGCGGCGACGATGAGCACGACGATGGTGATCGGCAGTGCCACCAGCGCGCGCATCGGCAACGCCGCCAGCGACTCGGCGCTGTAGCTGGCGAGCGGATGAATCGGGCGCAACAGGCGCAGCCCGAGCGTGCCTTCCTTGATCTCCTGCACCATCTCCCACGCGACCCACGCGCCGGTCATCTGCCGCACGATCAAGGTGACGAGGTAGTAGGCGACAAAGCCGTGCTGATCGAAGCGCCCCACCGGCGCCTCGCGCGCCATCGCCGACATCACCGCCAGCATCACCAGCGGCATCGTCGTCGCCAGCATCCACACCAGGAACTCGGCGCGATAGGCCACCGCCGACGCGAGCCCGATGCGCAAGAGCGTCGGATAGGCACGGACGAGACGTCGCGTCGCCGAGCCGGCCGCGCTCACGCGGCGCCTTCGTCGCGCTTTTCGCCGTCGCGCTTTTCGCCGTCGAACAGATCGCGCATCACGTCCTCGAGCGGCGGATCCTCGACGGTGAGATCGGCGACGCCGCGCGCGATGATGCGCGCGATCGTCGCCTGCAGCTCGGCGGCCGGCACGTCGCACGTCTCCTGGGTGCCGTCCGAAAGGCGCACGATGATCCGCTTTTGCGGACGCACCTTGCGCACCAGCTCGCCGAGCGCCCCGTCGTAGGTCAGGTGCCCCTTGTCGATGACGACGACGCGCGGGCATAACGCCGCCACGTCGTCCATGTAGTGGCTCGTCAAGAGCACCGTCGCGCCGAAGCGCTCGTTGTAGCCGCGCACGAAGCGGCGCAGCGTCGCCTGCATCGACACGTCGAGCCCGATGGTCGGC
>DASXOU010000591.1:0-2165 GCA_036494045.1 Polyangia bacterium
TCGCGGTCGCGCCGGGAGCGCCGGAGGCGCACGGCCCTCCGGTGATGAGCCCGCCGCCACCGGCGAGATCGGGCGCGCTCGCGAGATCGACGGCGCCGCTGCTCGCGAGATCGACGGCGCCGCCGCTCGCGAGGTCGACGCCGGCCATGTCGCTCGCGCCGCCACCGCTGCCGCTGCCGCCGCTGCCGAGGTCAGCCGCGCCGTTGCCGCCGACGCCGCCGTTGCCGCCGACGCCGCCGTTGCCGCCAACGCCCGCGTCGCCGCGATCGCCGCGCCCGCTCGTCGCCCGCGCGCAGCCGGCGAGCCCCGCGCACGCCAGCACGACCGCGACGAATCGGCGCATCGGCCGGGTATTACGAGCCCCGCGCCGCGATCTTTCGCGCCCACGCCCCGGCGACTTCCGCCGCCATTTCCAACCCCTAGCGCCATCGGGCGCGAATTTTTGCGGACCATCGTGCGCACTGGCAGCATCGAGACACGTTCATGCGCGTGTGGTCGAGCGTCTGGGTTCGCCGGCTGGGCATCGCGGCCCTGTTGGCCGTCGCGCTCGGCTGGGTGCCCTACCACCTCTACGGCTCTTCGGGCCTGGCGCGCCTGATGCGCCTGCGCGCCGAGCGCGACACGCTCCACGACGGCAACTTGAAGCTCCACGCCGAGAACCAGCGCCTGCGCGACGAGCTCGACGCGCTCAGCGACGACGACGGCAACCTCTCGCGCACCGCCGTCGAGCGCGCCGCGCGCGACGAGCTCGGCCTCGTCAAGCCGGGCGAGGTCGTCTATCAAGTGAACGAGCTGCCCCCGCCGGAGCCGCGCTGATGCTGCTCGGCTTCAAGCTGCGGCGCCTCATCTGGCGCGCCCGCCGCGTCACCGTCGATCTATGGGGCGCCGCCACCACCGTTGGTGCCGCGGCGCTCGTCGGCGCGGGATGGTTCCGCGATCTGCGCGCGTCCGAGGCCGACGTCGGGCCCATCGTCGCCGCCTGTGCGCTCGGCGCGCTCGTCGTCGTCAAAGTCGCGGCACGGCTGCGCGCGCTGCCGCAAAGTGAACGCGATCTCGCCAGCGACGACGGCCGCGGCGATCTCAAGCGCGACCTCGAGCTCGGCGCCGCGCTGATCGTCGCCACCTACGTGACGCTCGAGCTCTCGGGCGGCCTGGCGTCGCCGGTCTATCCGCTGGTCTACGCGCTCGTCGCCTTCCTCGTCACCTTCCATCGCCGCCTGGTCGGCGTTCCGCTCATCGCCGTCACCCTCGGCATGGAGGCGCTGCTCACGCGCGCGGCCATCCACGCCGGCGTGCCCGAGGCGCGCGCCCGGCAGGCGGCGCTCTCGCACGCCACGTTCATCGCGTTCTTCGCGCTCACCCACTTCGTGTTCCTGCAGGCCGAGGTGATGCGCCAGCGCCGCCAGCACCGCACGACCTTGCAGCGCGCGATGCGCACCATGCGCGACGAAGCGCGCGACTTCCGCCTGATCTCGTCGTCGCTCGCCGCCGATCCCAAGGCGCGCTCACGCGAGAGCGACGAGGAGCGGCTCGCCGTCGGCGCGGTGCAGGCGATCCACGACACCATCTACTTCACGATCGATCTGCTCAAGAAGTCGCTCGAGCTCAACACCTGCGTGCTGCTCTGGCTCGACGACGCCGGCGAGCACTTGAAGATCAAAGAGTGCGTCACCGACTCCGACTGCGTGGTCGAGACCGCCATCAACGCCGACGCCGGCGCCCTCGGCAGCGTCGTGAAGAATCGGCTGCTCGTGAACCTGAAGGATCCCAAGCGCGGGCATCTGCCCTACTACGCCGCGCCCGTCGACGTCAGCTTCCTCGGCGTGCCGGTCATGGAAGACGGCCACCTGCGCGGCGTGCTCTGCGCCGATCGCGGCCCAAGCGAAGTGGCACGGCCGTTCACCGAGCGCGAAGAACAGCTCCTGCAAGCCGCCGCCGAGCAGATGCTGCGCGGGATTCAATCGGAGCGCGTCTTCGCCGCCGTCGAGCGCGCCAAGTACGAGCACGAGCGCTTCTTCGCCGCGCTGGCGCGCCTCAACCGCGCGCTCACCGCCGAGGACGTCTACACGACGACGTTCGAGGCCACGCGCGAGATCTCCGACTTCGACTTCGCCGCCATCACGCTGTTCGACCGCGCCACCAAGCGCCACACCGTCGTCAGCGCC
>DASXOU010000592.1:0-12152 GCA_036494045.1 Polyangia bacterium
CAGCCGATCCATCCACAAATGCAGCGACACGATCGGTGACGTCTGCAGCGTGGCGAGCCCGGCCCACCAGGGCTTGGCTTGGCGCAATTGCTCGTCGACGAGCCCGATCAGCGCCGCCGGTGGGCAGGCTGCGATCACCGCGTCGGTCGCGATCTTCTCGCCGCCGCGCAGCGCCACACCGCGCGCCACGCCGTCCTCCACGATCACGCGCTCGACGGCGGCGCCGAGCCGCACGGTCGCGCCGCGCGCTTGCAGCCAGGCGCGCGCGTCGTCGACGTACAAGTCCGACAGGCCCACCGACGCTACGCCGATGCGCGCGTCGCCGCCGACGAACGCCTCGCGCAGCACGGCTTCGAAGATCTTGGCCGACGCCGTGCGCGGATCGTCGTTGAGCGCGGCCAGCGCCAGCGGATGGAAGAACGCGCGCCGCGCCGCCGCCGACTGCCCGAGCCGATCGAGCCAGCCGTCGATGGTTTCCCAATCGGCCGCCGGCGGCAAGAGGCGCGAGGGCAGCTTGATTGCCGCCGCGACTTTGAGGAGCGCCAGCCGATCGCGCCACGGCAGCGACGGCAATCCGAACGTCCCCGCCGCCAGCCGCGATCGCTTGCCCGTGGCGGCGTCGACGAACGCGAGCTCGAGCCGCGGCTGAAACGCCAGCTTGTCGGCGGTGCCGATGCGCGCGAGGAACGCGCGCGTCGCGCGATAGCAGCCCATGAACAGGTGCTGCCCGTTGTCGACGAGGTCGCCGGTCGACTCGTCGACGACGGAGTAGGCGCGCCCGCCGAGCTGCGCGCGTTTCTCGAGCAGCGTCACGCGCGCACCCGCTTCGACGAGGCGTGTGGCGGCGCCGAGGCCGGCGAACCCGCCACCGACGACGACGACGTGCTTCACGCGCGCGCGATCAGCTGATGCCATTGCGCCTTGGCGAAGTTGCCGAGCGCGATGCGCATCTTGTCGCGGCGCCGCACGGTCGTCTTCACGCCGAAGACGTCGAACTCGCGCGCTTCGATCTGCTCGAGGAGCGCGTAGTAGATGTCGCCCATGATCTCCGCGATCACGAGCTTGCTGCGCTCGTACGTGGAGATTGATGCCCGCGCGCGCAGATAGTGCGAGCGCGCGCGCGAGGCCTGGAACTGCATCATCTTGACGAACGCCGGCGAGCGCTGGCCCGAGGTGAGCTCGCCGTCGCCAACGCCGAACGCGCGCAGATCCTCGGCCGGCAGGTAGATGCGACCGCGCGCCGCGTCCTCGGCGACGTCGCGCAAGATGTTGGTCAGCTGCAGCGCGATGCCGAGATCGATCGCGTAACGCCGCACCGCATCCACCTGCGACGGCGTGTAGCCGAAGATCTCGACGCACATGAGCCCGACCGCCGACGCCACGCGATAGCAATAGAGGCGCAGCTCGTCCCAGCTCTCGTAGCGCGATTTTTCGATGTCCATCGCGCAGCCGTCGATGATCGCTTCCATGTCCTCGCGACGGATCGCGAAACGCTGTACCGCCGCGCGCAGCCGCTCCGACACCGGATGGGTCGTCGCCGCATCGCCATACACGGCGTCGAGCTCGCGCCGCCATACCGCGAGGCCCTCGAGCTTCTTGGCGACCGGCGCCTCTTCGTCAACCACGTCGTCGACGAGCCGGCAATAGGCGTACACGGCCTCGAGCGCTTCACGGCGCTCGCGCGGCAGGAACAAGAACGCGTAATAGAAGTTCGACTTCGACCGCGTCGTCAGCTTCTTGCAGTACGCGGCTGCGCTTTCGATGAACGAAGTGTCGGGCATGCTGAGCGGGCTCTAACGGGCGCCGACCCACTGCGGCCAGCGCTGCGTCGCCGCGCGCGCCACCATGCGCGCCTTGTCGGCGCCGCTCAGCGTCGGGCGGCGCTTGAAGACGTCGAAGCCGACGGCCTCGATCTTGTCGAGGATGGTCATGCCGCCGTTCCGGATCATGGCCAGCTCGAAGCCGAGATCGCTGCCCACCTTGTCGATGAGCGGACGGCCGCGCTCGAACAGCGAGCGCGCGCGCGCCACTTCGAAGCGCATGAGGTCCTTGAACTGCGGCGTGCAGATGCGCGCGTAGAGCGACTCGTCGCTGACGCCGAAGTGCTTGCGATCTTCCTCGGGCAGGTAGATGCGATCTTTCGCGAGATCGACGCCGACGTCCTGCCAGAAGTTGGCGAGCTGCAGCGCGGTGCACAGGTCGTCCGAGTAGGCGTGCAGCGACGGATCGCGGTAGTTGAAGATGTAGAGCACGAGCCGCCCGACCGGATGCGCCGAGTGCGCGCAGTACATGCGCAGCTGTTCGAACGTGGCGTAGCGGTTCACCGACAGATCCATGGTGAACGCCGTCAGCATGTCCTTGAGCGGCTGCACCGGGATGTCGCACTTCTCGATGGTCTCGCGCAGCGCGATGAACACCGGATGCTCGGCCTCGCCGTGGAAGCAGCGGTCGAGCTGATCGTCCCAGAAGCCGAGCGCCTCGGCGCGGCGGCCGGCGTAGCGCGACTCGTCGGCGAAGTCGTCGGCAGAGCGCGCGAAGGCGTAGACGGCCCAGACGTACGGGCGCAGGCGCGCCGGCACGAAGCGCGACGCCACCGGGAAGTTCTCGTAGTGACCGCGCGCCATGCGCTCGCAGTAGGCGAAGGCGCGCTCGAGCGTATACGGCTGCCCGCTCTCGTCGTGCGTTTCGTTCAGCTGCGGGGCCGGCGAAGCATTGTCACGAGGCTCGACGACTCGACGAATCATGAGCGCGCTCCCTTATGCGTCGCGTGGCCGTTGGCGCCACGCAACCGTTCGAGAATCTGCACCGCTACTTCGGCGCGCACGTCTCCGAGGCGCGACATCTCCTCGGCGACGCGGTCGACCATCTCGCCGGTGGCGCCGACGTGAAGCGCCAGCGAGCGAGCGTGCAATGACATATGTCCCTTCTGGATGCCTTCGGAGGCCAACGCGCGCAGGGCGGCGAGGTTCGACGCCATCCCCGCCGAGGCCATGATGCTGCCGAGGTCCGAAGCGCGCTCGACGCCGAGGATTTTCAGCGCCAGCCGCGCGCCCGGATGCACGCGCAAGGTGCCGCCGACGGTGCCCACGGCCATGGGCAGCTCGATGCGGCCGACCAGGTCGCCCGACCCGTCGTCGGCGACGCGCCAGGTCGCGAGCGGGCCGTAGCCGCCGTTCTCGCCCTTGTCGGCGGCGAAGGCGTGGGCGCCGGCTTCGACGCCGCGCCAATCGTTGCCGGTGGCGATCACGACGGCGTCGACGCCGTTCATGATCCCCTTGTTGTGCGTGGCGGCGCGGTACGGGTCGAGCTCGGCGAAGCGCGAGGCGGCGACGATGCCGTCGCGCACTTCGTTGCCTGCGTGCGATTCGGTGGCGAGGCAGCGCGCCGGCACGCGGCAGCTCACGCGCACGCAGCGGCGGTCGGCGAGGTTCGACAGGATGCGCAGGCCGACGTCGGCGTCGGCGAGCTCGCCGAGGCGGCGCGACACGGCTTCGGCGATCGTGTTCACCAGGTTCGCGCCCATCGCGTCGCGCACGTCGACGTAGAGGTGCACGGCGAGCATGCCCGGCTCGTGCGCGGTCGAGCGGTTCAAGGTGCGCACTTCGATGCCCTTGCAACCGCCGCCGCGCGCGATCAGCGACGGATAGGCGGCGTCGGCCGAGCGGATGATCTCGGCGGCGTGGGCGTCGATCGCCTGCGTCGCGGCGAGCGTGTCGCGCACGCCGTCGAGCTGCACTTGCGAAATCATGATCGGCTCGTCGGCCTCGGCGGTAAAGCCGCCGCCTTCGCGGATCATCTTGGCGGCGTTCGACGCCGCGGCGATGACGCTCGGCTCCTCGACGCACATCGGCACGAGGTAGTCGGCGCCGTTGACCTGGAAGTTGAGCGCGATGCCGAGCGGCAAGCCGTACACGCCGACCACGTTCTCGACCATGTGGTTGGCGGTCTCTTCGTCGAGCGTGAGCGCGTCGAGCGCGGCCGAGTCGACGCCGATTTCCGACGCGAGCTTGGCGCGCCGCTCGTCGAGCGACAGCTTGTAGAAGCCGGGGATGCGAGAGCTGCGGGTCATGCGTTCTCCAATCTCAAACCAGGCGCGGGTGCGCCGAGCGAAAGCACGGTGAGGCCGGCGTCGCGCGCATCGGCGCGCAGCCGCTGGGTCGCTTCGTTGCCAACGGTGAAGGCGACGCCGAGATCGCCGCCGCCGGCGCCCGAAGGCTTGGCGGCGCCGCCGTGGCGACGCGCGAGCGCGGCCAGCGCGGTGTGCGGACGCGTGACGATCTCGCAGTCGGCCGCTTCGCCGAGCGCGGCCATCGCCTGGCCGTACGCGTCGGCGGCGCGGATGAGCGCGTCGGGATCGTTGGCAGTGACGGCGCTGGAAAACGCATGCGCGTGCGAGACCAGCCGCCCGATGGCGGCCTCGTGGCGCGACGGCTCGCGCTCGGCGAGCGCCTTGACGCGGCCGATGAGCTCGGCCGTCGACGCGGGCACGCCGGCCCAGATGAACGTGAGGCGCACGCCGTCGGGCAGATCGACCGAGCGCACGTCGACCTCGCCGTTCTTGCGCGAAAAGCGGATGGCGCCGCCGAAGACGCTGCAGGCGACGTCGACACCGGAGCCGCGCGTGCCCTGCGCCTCGGCATGCGCCGCGTCGGCGACGGCGAAGACGGCGCGCGGCTCGAGCGTGCGCTCGGCCTTGGCGAGCGCGAGGCCGACGACGGCGGCGGTGACCGCGGCCGACGAGCCGAGCCCGAGCTTGGTCGCGCCGTCGTACAGCGCCGACGAATCGACGCGCACCGAGGTCAGCGTCGCGCCGCCGTTCTTGGCGGCGTACGACTTGGCGGCGCGCACGAACGGCGATTCGCCTTCGTCGGCCGCTTCGTTCCGCGCGCCTTCCGACGCGACGACCTCGCGATCGACGGCGACCGCGATCGCCGGCGCGCCGTGCAGCACTGCGTATTCGCCGGCGAGGATCGCTTTACCGGGCGCGCGGACGATCATTCGACGACCTCCGCGCGCGGCCCCGGCTTGCAGATCCACGTCTTGCCCAGCTTGGCCAGCGCCGCTTCCACTTGCGCCGCGTGCCCCGCGTCGGTGAGCGCCTTGACGTGCGGCCCCGCGTCGCAGGTAAACCACGCCGGAACGCCGTTTCGACGCAGATCCTGAATCACGCGATAGCCTTCGATGGTCGCGCCCGCGAAGTACATCACCGCCGGGCGCGCCGCCATCGCCGAGGCGTGCATCGACAAGCAGCTCGCTTCGGTCACGACGCCGAGCGCCTCCAGATCGCGCCGCGCGATCGCTTCGCGCGCGCTCGCCAGATCGCGCTCCGACATCTTGACCCACGCCTCGTAGTACGGCGACGTCTCCGCGGTGTGCCGCATGCCGTCGGTCGAGAGCGTGGCCTTCGGCGCTTGCGTCGTCGCCGCGATCACCAGGCGCACGTCCCAGTCGGTGACGATCGGCTCGGCGAACGAGTCCTCGCCGTCGGCGCGGGTGCCGCGATGCATCTCGGCGAAGCCGCCGAAGATCGAGCGCGCCGCCGAGCCCGAGCCGCGCCGCGCCAGGATCGACAGCTCGCGATCCGACAGCGACAAGCCGGCCGCGCGCGTCGCCGCCAGCGCTAGCGCCGCGAACGCGGACGCCGACGACGCCAAGCCCGCCGCCGTCGGGAAATCGTTGCTGCTCTCGACGGCGGCGCGCTCGCGGATGCCGGCGCGCGCACGCACCAGATCCAGGAACTTGGCGATCCGTCCCAGCGCGCGCTCGTCGGCGGGCGCGCCGTTGAGCACCAGCGAATCGGCGTCGCTCTTGCCGAACGTGACCGTGGTTCGCGTCGACAGCCCGTCGAGCGTCAGCGACAACGAGCCCACCGCCGGCAGATTGAGCGCCGCGTCGCGCTTGCCCCAATATTTCACGAGCGCGATGTTCGTGTTGGCGCGCGCTGTCGATCGACCGGGCATCCCGCTCGGCACAGCCTCGCGGGAGGCGCCTCGGCTCGCTCCGCTCGCCTCGCCGATTCTCATGCGCGCACCGTCGCGGTGAAGGTCTCGAATCCCGCGTTGCGCCACGCCGCCGCGACGTGCGCGTCGTTGCCGACGGCGATGACACAGCCGCCGCCGCCGCCGCCGGTGAGCTTGGCGCCGAACGCGCCCGCCTCGCGCGCGATGCGGCACATGCGCTCGATCTCGGGGCACGAGACCTCTAGCGCTTCCAAGTGCCGCTGGTTCTCGTTCATCGCCGCGCCGAGCTCGCCGTACGATCCGCGCGCGACCGCATCCGCGCCGCGTCCCACGAGCGACTCGATCGCCGCGAATCTTTCGCGCACTTCGCCGCCGCGCTCGTTCACCAACTCGGCGACGCGCGCCACGCGCCCCTTGGTGTCGCGCGCCTTGCCGGTGTGCCCGATGACGATCGACAGCGGCGAAGCGCGCAGCGGCGAAAGCCCGCCGGCGCGCGTGAACAAGCCGAAGCCGCCCGCGATCGACACCGTGTGGTCGAGCCCGCTCGGCTTTCCGTGGATCACCGTCTCCGACGCCATCGCCGCATCGGCCAGCGCCGCGCCGTCGAGGCCGAGCGCGCGCCCGACCGCGACCGCCATCGCCGCCGACGAGCCGAGCCCCGCGCCCGTCGGCAGATGAAACGTGAGCACGAGGTCGAGCGCCGGCGCGCCCGCGCGCTGCCGAATCTCCGCGTAGGCGCGCGCCAAGGCCGCGTCGACGTCGATCGCCGGATCGATCACGCAGCTCCACTGCGGAATCGTGAGCACGCCGCGCCCCGGCTTGGCCTCGACGGTGACGCCGTCGGCGAGCGCGCCCGCGAGCGCGGGATGGCCGTAGACGACCGAGTGCTCGCCGAGCAGGATCACCTTGCCGTGGGCGCGGAACGAGGTCATCAGCGCGCCTGCTCCAGCCACGCCTTCAAGGTCGAGCCGATCACCTTCGGCGCCGTGCGCAGCTCCGACGGCGTGCGGCAGCCGGTCAGGAACGTCGTCGCGCGCACGCCCGCGATCACGTGCTCGAGAAAGGCGATCACCGCGTCGTAGCCGCCGTCGCGATGCGCGCGCAACACCGGCGCCGCCAGGCCACCCGCCGTCGCGCCGAGCGCGAGCGCGTGCGCCACGTCCTGCCCGCTACGCAGCCCGCCGGTGGCGATGATGTCGAGCCCGAGATCCGAGAGCAGCCCCACCGACGCTGCCGTCGGGATGCCCCAGTCCCACAGCTCCTCGCCGAGCTTCTTCGCTAGGCCTTCGGCGCGCTTGGTCTCGACGCCGACCCACGACGTGCCGCCGGCGCCCGACGTATCGACGGTGCGAATCCCGATCTGCTTGGCGACCATGCCCACGCGCCGCGACAGCCCGGCGCCGGTCTCCTTGATGACGATGGGCAATCCGAGCTCGCCGTGCAGCCGCGCCAGCGTCTCGCGCCCGCCGCGGAAATCGCGATCGCCGCCCGGCTGGATCAGCTCCATCGACGTCGCCAGGTGCACGCACAAGGCGTCGACGCCGACCTCCTTGCACAGCTCCTTGATCGCGCCCGTCGACATGTGGCGCGCCTGCACCACGCCGAGGTTGCCCATCACCAGCGCGTTCGGCGCCACGTCGCGCACGCGATAGGTCCAGCCGAGATCGGGCGCCACCACCATCGCGCGCTGCGAGCCGAGACCGAAGCCGAGGCCGAGCACGTCGGCGGCGCGCGCGAGGTCCTTGTTGACCTGCGCCGCTTCGGGCGTCCCGCCGGTCATGCCGCTGATGACCACCGGCGCGCGCAGCTTCTTGCCGAGCAGCGAGGTGGTCAGGTCGATGTCGTCGAAGTGGCGATCGGGCAGCGCGTCGTGGACCAGCGCGACCTCGTCGAAGAGGGTGCCCTTGTTGCGGAACTCGACCTCGCCCGAGGCGCACAGCGCCAGGTGGTCGCTCTTGCGCTTCTGGATGCCGGGCGAGTTGTTGTGCGAATCGTCAGCCACTAGGAGGTCCTTTCGGATGCGACGCTTCCATAAGCATGAACCATGCGAGCAGTTATCAAGGGGTGCAGGCTAGTCCATTCATATGGTTACGCGACCCATATAAATGGGGACGTGCGGAAACGCCACTAGCCGGCGTGCGGATTCGCACACGCCCGCACTTGTTGGACTTTCGGCTATAACTGCCGACACATGACCGCCCGGCCGTTAGGCACGACCCAGATGATCCTGCACGCGGCGGCGCGCGTCCTCGGCTGCGGCTCGGTGCAGATGATGCTGGCCGATCACGAGCGGCAGGCGCTGGTGTTCACGACCTCGATCCAGAACCGCGAGCTGCCGCGCGTGCGCGAGGTCGAGAGCGTGCTCGGCTTCCAGCTCGAAGGCGCGGCGCTGCCGTTTGCCGTCGAGGGATCGCTTTTGGTGCGCGCGCTCCGGCACGAGCGGCTCATCGTCACCGCCGACATCGCCGAGCTCGCCGGCGGGCTCCTCGACGAGCCGACGCTCGAGCAGATCCGCGGCGCCATCGGGCCGCGCACATTCGCGGCGGTGCCGTTCGCCGCGCGCTCGGGGATCCTCGGCGTGCTGCTCTTCGAGAAGCCGGGGCGCACCGGATTTTCCGCCGAGGATCGCGATCTCCTCGTCGCCTACGCCGATCGCGTCGGCGTCGATCTCGAGTCGCAGGCGCTGTCCGACGACGTGCAGATGCTGGAGACGCTCGGTCCCGGCGTGGTGCGCGCGCCCGACCTGTATGCGTGCGATCCGACGCTGGTGGTGGCCTCGGGACCCCATGCCGGCAAGCTGCTGTGGGATGCGCTGGGGGTGCCCAAAGAGCCGATTCTTGGCGCCATCAACTCGGCCTCGGCGCGTGACGGCGCGGCGTCGGTGGGCGTGCGCGCGCAGGACGGGCGGATGCTGCGGCTGACGCTGTCGCCCGGGCCGGGCACGATCGTGATCGCGGCGTGCGAAGAGATCGAGGAGATCGATCGGCTGCGGCGCGAGGCGCGGCGCGCGCGCGAGCACCTGGCGAAAGTGTTGCGATCGGTCGCCGACGCGATCTTGACGCTCACCATCGACGGGCGCATCGCCTCGGGCAACGACGCGGTCGAGCGCGCGCTCGGCTGGGCGGCGCCGTCGCTGCACGATCGCGCGGTCGAGGAATTGTGCGCCGACGATCGCTCGCGGCGGCGCGCGCTGCAGCTGCGCGAGGAAGTGTTGCGCTCGGGATTCGCCGAGCGCGAGCTCAAGCTGCGCAAGCGCGAAGGCGGCGCGCTCGTCGCCGAGGTGTCGGCGCTGCTGCTCGCCGACGACGAGGAGCGGCCGGCGGGCATGATCTGGCGCGTGCACGATCTGACCGAGCGGCGGCGCGGCGACGCCGAGCGCAAGCGGTTGCAAGCGCGCCTGCTCCACACCGAGCGGCTGTCGGCGCTCGGCGAGATGGCGGCGCGCATCGCGCACGAGGTTCGCAATCCACTGGTTTCGATCGGCGCCGCGGCGCAAGTGGTGGCCGAGGAGCTGGGCGGCGGCTCGCCCGTCGCCGGCGAGGTCGGCGCCATCGCGCGCGAGGTCAAAAGGCTCGACGGGATCGTGAGCGACTTTTTGAAGTTCGCGCGGCCGCGGCGCGCCGAATTGCGCCAGTGCGATCTGGCCGGCGTCGTCGACGAGACGGCGGCGCTGGTGCGCGCCAAGGCGCCTGAGACGGAGCTGGTGGTCAACCTCGAGCGGCCGCTCAACGCGCGCTGCGATCCCGACGCCATCAAGCAGGTGCTGCTCAACGTGCTGCTCAACGCCGTCGAGGCGGCGCCCAAGTCGCAGCCAGGTGCGGTGATCGAATGTGACGGGCAGACGGTGGGCGCGCAATTGATCATGTCGGTGGCCGATCGCGGGCCGGGGATTCCCGATCAGGTGCGGCGGCGCGTGTTCGATCCGTTCTTCTCGACCAAGACGCGCGGCACCGGGCTCGGGTTGGCGGTGTCCAAGCAGATCGTCGACGAGCATCACGGGCGCATTCGGCTGTTCAATCGACGCGGCGGCGGCACGCGCGTTGTCATCGAGCTGCCGGTAGGGTAAAGAGGGCCGCTTGGAATTTCGCACGCTGATCGTCGATGACGAGGAGACCTACGCGACGTCGTTGAAGCGGCTGCTCGCGCGGCGCGGCGTGAAGGCCGACGTCGCCGGCACGTTCGCCGACGGCCTCGCGCTCGCCAAGAAGAACCGCTACGACCTCGTCGTCCTCGATTACATGCTGCCCGACGGCAACGGGCTCGATCTGATCCCGCCGATTCGCGCGCTGCGGCCGCCGCCGACGGTGCTGATGATGACGGCGTTCGGGACCATCGAAAATGCCGTCGAGGCGATGCGGCGCGGCGCCGCCGATTATGTGACCAAGTCGACCGAGCTGCCGGTGATCGTCGAGCGCATCGCCGATGCCGAGCGCGTGGCGCGGGCGCGCGTCGAGTCGGAGTCGACGGCGGCGATCGTCGCCGAGGAGGCGGCGAAGTTTTCCGGCCTGCTCGGCGAGTCGGCGTCGATCAAGGAAGCGCTGCGCCGGATCGCCGAGGTGGCCAAGGCGCCGGACACGACGGTGCTGCTCACCGGCGAGTCGGGGACGGGCAAGGGCGTGGCGGCGCGCGCGATCCACGCGCTCTCGGCGCGCACCAAGGAGCCGTTCGTCGCCATCGATTGCGTGGCGCTGCCGGCGACGCTGGCCGAGTCGGAGTTGTTCGGGCACGAGAAGGGCGCGTTCACCGGCGCGACCGAGAAGAAGCCGGGCAAGCTCGAGGTGGCGGGGCGCGGCACGGTGCTGCTCGACGAAGTCGGCGACATGGATCCGGCGCTGCAGGGAAAACTGTTGCGCGTGCTCGAGGAGCGCACGTTCGAGCGCGTCGGCGGGGTCAAGCCGATCGAGATGGGCGCGCGCGTGATCTCGGCGAGCCATCGCGATCTGGGCGCGCTCGTCGAGGAAAACAAGTTTCGGCTCGATCTGTATCACCGGCTCTCGGTGTTTCCGATCGCGATCGCGCCGCTGCGCGCGCGCGGCGAAGACGTGGTCGTGCTCGCCAATCACTTCGTCGACGACTACGCCAATCGCATGCAGAAGAAGATCGCGCACGTGGGCGGCGAGGTGCGCGCGATGATGCTGGCGTACGATTGGCCGGGCAACGTGCGCGAATTGAAGAACGTGGTCGAGCGCGCGGTGATCCTGGCGTCGACGGAAATTACGCCCGAGCTTCTGCCGGAGCGCATGCGCAACACGGCGGCGCGCGTCGGCGGGCCGATCAAGCTCGGCATGCCGGAGTCAACGGGCGGGCTGATGCTCGAGTTTCGGCCGGGGCAGGACACGCTCGACGATCTGGAGCGGCGGCTGCTCGAGGAAGCGCTGCGCATGGCGGGCGGCAAGAAGGCGAAGGCGGCCGAGATCCTCGGCATCAGCCGGTTCGCGCTCTTGCGCCGCGTGGAAAAATTCGGGTTGTCGTGACGATGGCAAGTGCGAATTCGCACGGGAGCAGAATGTTCGATCTCGACGAGTACTTGAGCCAGCGGAAGGCGATGGTCGAGCGCGCGCTCGAGGCGCACCTCGAGCGCTGCGAAGGCGCGCCGGCGACCTTGCGCGAGGCGATGCACTATTCGCTCATGGCCGGGGGCAAGCGGCTGCGTCCGATCCTGGCGCTGGCGGCGTGCGAGGCGGTCGGCGGCAAGTCGGAAGAGGCGATCGACGCTGCGTGCGCCGTCGAGTTCGTGCACACGTACTCGCTCATTCACGACGACTTGCCGGCGATGGACGACGACGATTTTCGGCGCGGGCGTCCGACGTCGCACAAAAAATTCGGCGAGGCGGTGGCGATCCTCGCGGGTGACGCGCTGTGCGCCGAGGCGTTTCGCGTGGCCGCGCAGAATCGCATCGGGCGGCCGGAGCGCGTCGCCGACGTGGTGTTCGAGCTGGCGCGCGCCGCGGGCGCGGTCGGGATGGTCGGCGGGCAGGTGATCGACATCGAGGCGACCGGCAAGAAGATCGGCGTCGACGAGCTGGAGACCCTGCATCGCGCGAAGACGGGCGAGCTCCTCCTCGTCGCGGTGCGCGCGGGGGCGCGCATGGGCGGCGCCGATGCATCGGCGATGGCGCGGCTCGACGCGTACGGGCGTGCGCTCGGCCTGGCGTTCCAGATCGTCGACGACGTCCTCGACATCACCGCCGA
>DASXOU010000593.1:0-2394 GCA_036494045.1 Polyangia bacterium
GGCGGCGTGCCGCTTCGCCGACGCGGCCGCTTCGCTGCCGTACGCGAACGCGGCGTTGCACCTGGCGATGAGCGAGTCGTACGGCGCGTGCAGGCGCGACGCCCGCGCCGCCGGCGAGCTGCACGCAGCAAACTAAGTCGAGCTAGAAGCGGGACATCGCGTCGACGACTTCGTTGGGCGTGAGGCCGGGCCAGGCGGCGAAGGCGAGGCGCGCGCCGTCGGCGACCGAGGCGCGCGCGGCCGCGAGATCGACGATGCCACGGCCCGGCGCCAGCGCGCCGACGGGGCCGCAGGCGTCGCCCCAATACCACAGCGGCGCATCGGCGCACGCGGACAGCGTGAGCGCCAGCGGCGCGAAGCCCATCACGTCTTGCAGGTGCGCGGCCGGCACGTCACCGGCGGGCAAAATCGGCGCGCCCGACAGCTCCGCGCGCAGCCGATCGAGCTCGCGCGGCGACGGCACGTCGAGGTAGCGCCGTCCGTTGCGCACGAGCAGCATGGCGCCGGCGCGCTCGGCCTCGCGCGCCAGCCGCTCGAGCGCCCGCCGCGCGCCGTCGAGCGTGCGCTCGGCCGCGTCGTCGCGCGCGGACAGGAGCTGCTGCACCAGCTCGTCGTCGAGCGCGCCGCGCAGGAAGCGATCGCGCGCGAAGCTCCAGTCGGCCGCCACCGGCTCGACCTCGCCGAGCCGCACGACCACGAACGGCGCGCGCAGCTCGCCGGCGCGCCGCACCGTCGCCGTGGCCGCGGCCAGCGCCGCGCGCGCCTCGTCGCGATCGTGCGCCGCCAGCGCCGGCTGGCGCGCCCCCGGCCGCAGCTCGCTTCCACATGGCGCTTCCAGCACCAGGATCGGCAGCTCGTCGCCGCGCCGCGCGAGCTCCTCCACGAGCGGCTCGAAGAGCGCCGGCCCGAGCGCGCCGTCGAGCACCACCGCCGACACTTCCGCGCGCGCGCAAACTTCCACAATCGCCAAAGGCGATTGCAAAGTAGATGTGGACGCCGCGAACACCGTCGACAACGCCGGTCGCATGATCTCCCCGGATTCTGAGCGCTTTCGTTGACAAGACGAGCTTTTCCGTCGTACAAATGCAAGTTAAGTTAGCCCTACGTGTGAGGATCCTCCATATGCTACGTGCGCCGCGCAGCGCAGTCCTCTTGATCCTGGGGTTGGTCCTTTCGTACGGCGGTTCGGCTCGCGCGCAGGATGCGACGTCGGCGGCCTTCTCGCTGCAGAACTTCCGGCCCGCGGTCGACTCCAAGGGCTACGTCACGGTCAACGCCTCGCAGATTCTCGGTCACCTCGACTTCTCGCTCGGCCTGGTCGGCTCTTACGCGAACAACGTGCTGAATCTGCGCGGCAACGGCGCGCAGTTCAACATCGAGCACTACATGACCCCGCAGCTGCAGTTCGCGATCGGCCTCTTCAAGTGGATCGAGCTCGGCATCTCGCTGCCCGTCGAGATCATGTTCGGCGATCGATCGCCGACGTTCAAAGATCCGACCAACGATCCCAACCAGAACAACGCGCTCACCTTCAGCGGGCAGTTCGTCGGTGACATCGGCTTCCACATCAAGGGGCGCTTCCTCAACACGTCGAAGTATCCGGTCGGAGTCGGCGCGCTGTTTTCGTTGTACGTGCCGTCGGGCGACGCCAAGAAGTTCCTCGGCGAAGGCCAGGTGACGATCCGCCCCGAGATCATCGTCGACAAGGAGTTCGGCTACTCGCGCCGCTTCAAGATGGCGCTCAACGTCGGCGCGCTCATCCGCCCGTCGACGCACTCGTACACCGACGTCGGCACCGTCATCAACGATCCCAACGTCTCGATGAGCGGCATCTGCCAGCCATCGACGATGCTGGGGCTCGTGCCCGGCGATCCCGGCTGCGGCACGCAGCAGACGCGCTCGCTCGGCTCGCAGCTCACCTACGGGCTCGGCGTGTCGTACGCGGTCGTGCCCAACAAGTTCGACGTCGTCGGCGAAGCGTTCGGCTACGCCGGGCTCACCGGCGCGCCGTCGTCGAGCCCGCTCGAGGGCCTCCTCGCGCTCAAGGTCTATCTGGCGACCAAGTCGTACTTCGAGATCGGCGGCGGCGCCGGCCTTCTGCCCCACTCGCTCGACGGCGGCATGACCGGCTCGCCCAACTTCCGCGTCTTCATCGGCTTCATCTTCGAGCCGTCGATTGGCGACCGCGACGGCGACGGCATCAAGGACGACATCGACAAGTGCCCGGACGATCCGGAGGACTTCGACGACTTCGAGGACGAGGACGGCTGCCCCGATCCCGACAACGATCGCGACGGCATCCCCGACGTGCGCGACAAGTGCCCGAACGAGCCCGAGACCAAGAACGGCTTCGAGGACGAGGACGGCTGCCCCGACTCGCTCGATCTCGATCGC
>DASXOU010000594.1:0-4155 GCA_036494045.1 Polyangia bacterium
CTTCTTCGTCGCGGCCGCCGCCTTCTCCTTCGCCTGCTCGGCCTTCATCCACTCGCGCTCGATCTGCTGCGGCGACTTGCCGAAGAAGTACAAAAAGCGCGACGACTTCGCCGGCACGTGCCCCATGCCGCAGCCGTAGCCCACGATCTCGTCGCTGTCGTCCTTCATGTTCTCGACGCTGGCCGGGCCGCAGCCCGACGCGTTCGCCCAGTGGCTCCCCGTCGGCGGCTGCTCGCGCACCGCGCGGATCACGCGCGCCGCCGCCGCGCGCACCTCGCCCGCCGGCACCGGCGGCAGCGCGCCCGCGACCATCTTCGACATCGCCGCGATGCGCTTGTCGACCATCGCGTCGTCGTCCTTGGGATCGAAGCGCCGCGACGGCGCGTACTGCGGCAGCTTGGTGTCGAGCGCGCGCACGCTGCCGCCCTGCGAAAACAAGATCGCCAGCGGCTCGCCCTTGATGTCCTTGGCGAGCGCGCCGAGCTCGGCCATCGTCGCGCAACTGACGTCGACGTGCGCGAGCGGCGCGATCTGTGCCGCCTCGCCGTGGTTGAGATATTCGCCCCAGGCTTCGCCGCGCGCGTTCTTCTGGTTGTCGTCCGCGGGCACGACGATGACGAGCTGCGGCCGATTCGACGGATCGATGTGCTTGGGCGCCGTCGACAACCCGGGCGCCGTCTTCTTGGCGCCGGGCGCGTCGAAGCTGGCGTCGGCGAACGCGCGCCGGATGAGCGACGGCCACAACGCCGCCGCCGCCGTCGAAGCACCGAGCGTCGCCAGAAACATCCTCCGCTTCATCGCAGCCCTCCCTGTACGATCTCTTGATACGGATCCAACGCGCGCCGCCTGCCCACGATCTGCCGCCTCGACGTCCGCCCGCGACGTCGAGCCCAGGGGCGCGGCCTTCGCGTGGATTCAACGACGGTGTGTGTGCGGAGGACGGCGCGTGTCGGATAGTGCTTTGTTGCGCATGACGACCCTCCTTTAGAGCGCGCTGCGTTCGCGTTGACCTGCTCCGACGCACGATCCCGGCCGGCTTCGGACGGGCTCGTCGCTGCGCTGCTCGCGCTCTTACGCACTGATACGCACAACGAGGGCGATTCGATCGGCTTATTTTTCGCCGAGCTCGTCGCGCAGGAGGTCGAGCCCGGCGGTGGCGGCGAGCGCGCGCTCGAAGCGCGGCGGCATCGCGGCGCGATGGTGTATTCCGGCGTACACCTGACGGAGGGCGCCCTTGACGTCGTCGCGAGCGACGGCGGCGCGGCCGGCGTGTGCGGCATGGGCACGCGCGACGCGCGCGACGGCGGCGGTGGCGAGCGTGAGCAGATCGAGGCCGCCGGCGAGCGAGAGCTCGAAGCCGGCGGCGCCGAAGAAGGTGAGGCCGTGCAGCTCGGCGTCGAGCCAGCGCGCCAGCAGCGCCTCGCCGTCGGCGGGAAGGCCGCGCGCCACGCGATCGACTTCGCCTTGCGCGACCTCGCCGCCGGCGATGCGCACGCGACCGCCGCCGCCGCCGAGGGAAGCGAGCGCGCCGAAGAGGCGCGAGCCCGATCCACGTGCGCCCGGCGCCGTCGAGTCGACGATCGTGCGCAAAAGCGCGCGCGACAATCGATCCGGCGCCGGCCGCGCAGCCAGCGCCTCGCGCGCGAGCTGGTCGCGTCCGGCGCGCGCGGCGTCGAGCGCGTCGGCGAAGGCGCGCCCTTCGTCGAGCTGCGCGATCGTCAGCGCCACCGTCGCGCCGGCGCGGCATAGCCGTTCGACGAGCGATCCGTCGGCCCGAAGCGCGCGCGACGCCTCGGCGAGCAGCAGCGCCGCGTCGCTCCACGGCAGCATGCGCCCGTCGACGAGCGCGATCTCGCCACCGGCGTCCAGGCGATACGGCGATACGGCGACGGCGCGCCAGGTGCGCTCGACCTCGTCGCGCTGCTCGCCGAGCGGCGGGCCTTCGCCGTCGATCACGGCCGGGCAGGCGAACGACAGCGACACGCGCACCTCCGTCGGCGTGGCCACGAAGGTGAGCGGGAAAACCCGGCACGCAAGCGGCTTGACCTCGCCGCCGTGCGCGGCGTGCACGAGGCAGCGCTCGTCGTCGGTGAGCGCGGCGCAACGCGCGGCCGGCCCGGCGAGCGCCTCGACGCCGATGCCGCCGCTGCGCTCGGCGTGGATCGCCCCGCGCAGCCGCTCGGCGGGGATGATCCCGTCGCCGAGCGCGCGGAAGCGATCGGCCTCGCCGGGCAGAAGCGGCACGCTCCACCCGCGGCAGCAGTCGCCGCAGCCGGTGCAGCGGTAGCGTTCGGCGACGAGCGAGAGCTCCACGCGCGGATCGTACGCGAGTTAATACGAGGCAGCCAGCTGCACGCGGATGAGGTCGGTCAGCTCGGTCATGCGCCGCCGCGAGCTCGCCTGATCGACCGGCGTCAGCGTCGAGAAATTCCCGACCGCCGCCACCAGCTCGTCGCGCTCCGCCATGATGTCGGGATAGGGTTGGAGCAGCGGCGCCAGCTGCTCGGTCGCCAGCCGCAGCGCCGTCAGCTGCAGCTCCGTCGGCGGCGTCGACAGCGCCAGGATCTGCCCGTCGATGGTCGCCAGCACCGCGCGCAGACGATCGTCACACTCGCGCGTGCGCGTCGCGCATTCCGCCGGCGCCTCGCGTGCGTCGCGCGTCGCCTGCAGCGGCCGCGCCTCGGCGAGATACTTGGGCACGCCGGTGTACGGATTGTGCGAGTGGCCCGGCGCGTCCGGCGGCGGCGGCGGCGGCGCCTTGACCATCGACGGCGGTATGTAGCCGAACTCGTGAAACCCGCGCGCGCAGCCGCCGGCGGCGAGCGCGACCCCCGCGATGAAGCAGCCCATGACGACAACGCGCCTCATCTTCGAGAAGCTAGGCTCCGACGGCGGACGGACAAGCGGCGGTTGACTCGCGCGCGCGATCGACCGAACATCACCGCCTCATGGACGATCTCACGCGTCTCGCCGTCAACACCATCAAGTTCCTGTCGATCGACGCCATCGAGAAAGCCAACAGCGGCCATCCCGGCCTGCCTATGGGCGCCGCCGATTACGCGTTCATCCTCTGGTCGCGCTACCTCAAGCACGACCCGGCCGATCCGCATTGGCCCGATCGCGATCGCTTCGTGCTCTCGGCCGGCCACGGCTCGATGCTGCTCTACTCGCTCTTGCACCTGTCGGGTTACGACCTGCCGATCTCGGAGCTGCAGCAGTTCCGGCAGTGGGGATCGAAGACGCCCGGCCATCCCGAGTCGCATCTCACCAGCGGCGTCGAGGCGACCACCGGGCCGCTCGGCCAGGGCTTCGGCAACGGCGTCGGCATGGCGCTCGCCGCCAAGCTGAGCCAGGCGCGCTTCCCCGGCCTCTTCGATCATCGCATCTGGGGCATCGTCTCCGACGGCTACATGATGGAAGGCGTCGCGTCGGAGGCGGCGTCGATCGCCGGCCACCTGCGCCTCGGCAACCTCACGTACATCTACGACGACAACCGCATTACGCTCGACGGCAGGCTCGACGAGTCGATGGACGAGGACGTCGGCAAGCGCTTCGAAGCCTACGGCTGGCGCACGATGCACATCGACGGCCACGACCACGTGCAGATCGAAAAAGCGCTCGACGAGGCCAAGAACGAGCACACGCGACCGTTCCTGATCCTCGCGCGCACGCACATCGGCAACGGCGCGCCCAACAAGCACGACACCCACAAGGTGCACGGCGAGCCGCTCGGCCCCGAGGAGACCAAGGCGACCAAGCAGGCGAACGGTTGGCCGCTCGACAAGTTGTTCTTCGTGCCGCCCGAAGTGCGCGCGCTGTGGGACAAGCGCAAGAGCGAGCTCGCGAAGATTCACGCGCAATGGAACGAGCAGGAGAAGCGGTGGCTCTCCGAGCACGCAAAGGAAGCGGACACTTATCGCGCGATGCGTGAAAAACGCGTGCCCAAGGATCTCCTGGCGCAGCTCGTGGCCGCGGCGCCCGCCAAGACCGACGCGACGCGCTCGCTCGCCGGCGCGATCTTGCAGAAGGCGGCCGAGTTGGTGCCGTCGCTCGTCGGTGGCGACGCCGATCTCGGCGGCTCGACCAAGACTCCGATCAAAGATTCGCCGAAAGTGCAGCGCGGCAAATTCGAAGGGCGCAACCTGCGCTTCGGCA
>DASXOU010000595.1:0-5291 GCA_036494045.1 Polyangia bacterium
CCCAGCACTACATATTAGTCGTCCTCGGGCGAAATGCGTTACTGACGTGATACAAAAGCGCGTGGCGATCTCCGAGCAAGCGGTGCGCGAGCTCGAACCGGTGCTCTACCGCTTCGCCTTGCGCGCGACGCGGGATGCCGACTTGTCGCGGGACCTCACACAAGAGGCGCTGCTCGCCGCCGTGTCGCAAGCGCAGAGCTTCGCCGGCCGATCGTCCTTGCGGACGTGGGTGGTGGGCATTTTGTCGCACAAGGTGATCGACCATTTCCGGCGTCGATCGTCGCAGCCGACCGCCGACGACGACGCCGATCTGGTGGCCACGCCCTCGGCGGAGGACGTCGAGCGCGTGGTGGCCGCGCGCCAGGAGCTGTCGGCGGTGGAGCAGGCCCTGCGTGAGCTGCCCGAGCTCGAGCGCATGGCCCTCCTATTAGTAGACGTCGAAGGCGTCGAGCGCGAGGAATGTTGTAACGCGCTCGGCGTCAGCGCGACTCATCTGAGGGTGCTGCTGCACCGCGGCCGCAACCGCCTGCGTAGGATGCTCGAGCATGGATAAGTTCTGCGTCAAACAGCGCGCGCTCTTCTCCGATCGCCTCGACGGCCAGCGTTTGCCGTTCTGGCGCGGGCTCATGGTCCGCTTTCATCTCGCGATCTGCCCCACGTGCAAGTTGGTGAACCGTTCGCTGGTCGAGACGCGCGAGGCGTTGCGCGCGCTCCGCGATCGCGATCCTTCGTAGCGCGCGCGCCTTCGCTTCTGGCAAGATGCGCCCATGGCGCACTCCACGATCGAGCTCCGCACCGACGACGGCACTTGTCCCGCGCACCTGTTCACGCCCGACGGCGACGGGCCGTGGCCGGGCGTCCTCTTCTATATGGACGGCATCGGCATGCGCCCGGCGCTCGTGGAGATGGGCGAGCGGATGGCGCGCGGCGGTTACTACGTGCTTCTGCCCGATCTGTTCTATCGTGGCGGGCCCTACACGGCGCCCGATCCGAAGGCGCTCTTCACCGACGAGGCCACGCGCAACGCGTGGTTCGCCAAGATCATGTCGCTCGCCAGCGCCGAGCTCATCATGCGCGACACGCGCGCTTTTCTCGGGCACCTCGAGGGCGACGCACGCGTGCGTGGCAAGCGCTTCGGCGTCACCGGCTACTGCATGGGCGGGCGCATGGCGCTCGCCGCCGCCGGCCACTTCGGCGAGCGCATCGCCGCCGCCGCCGCGTACCACCCCGGCAACCTCGCCAACGACGCGCCCGACAGCCCGCATCTGCTCGCGTCCAAGATGAAGGCGCGCATCTACGTCGGCGCCGCGTCGAACGATCGCAGCTTCCCCGACGAGCAGAAACAGCGCCTCGATCGCGCGCTCACGGAAGCCGGCGTCGATCACGTGATCGAGACCTACGCGGCCAACCACGGCTGGGTGCCGTCGGACACGCCGGCGCACGACGACGCCGCCGCCGAGCGCCACTGGCAGACGCTGTTCGCGCTGTTCGCGCGCACGCTCGGTGGCGCATGAACCTGACCGAGCTCCTGCGCGCCGACGCGGTGCCGATGGCGACGCTGCAGACGCGCTACGGCGCGCTGCTCGAGCTCGTGCGCAAGCTCATCGGCGTGATGCCCAACTGCGATCCGTATCTCGAGATCTGGCCGCCCGCGTTTCGCACCTACAACGTGATGGTTCCGAACTTCTTGAACCTGCCGCTGGCGATCTGGTCGCCGACGCCGGAGGTGGGCCTGGCGATGTACGTCGCCAGCCGCACCGCCGAGTGCGCCTACTGCTCGGCGCACACCTGCTCGTTCGCGCTGCGGCGCGGAGCGGCGGCCGACACGGTCGCGCACGCGCTCGACGACCATCCGGCGCTGACCGCGCGCGATCGCGCCGCGGTGGCGGTGGCGCGCGGGTTGTCACGCGTGCCTGCCGACCTCGACGACGCCGCGCGCACCGAGCTCGGCGCGCAGTTTTCGCCGGCGCAGGCGGAGTGGGTCGTCCTCGGCGTGGCGATGATGGGCTTTCTGAACAAGTTCATGGACGCCATCGGCGTGGAGCTCGAGCCGTCGACGGTGGCGGAGGTCAACGGCGTGATCGCGGGATCGGGCTGGCGGCCGGGCAAGCACGGGACGTTCGATGGCGCCGACGGTCCGGCGCCGCGCGCCGACGGCGTGGGAACCAAGCTCGGCCTCTTGCCCTACATTCCGTCGGCGCTGTCGCTCGATCGCAAGTGGACCGCGGGCGTGCCCAACCGCTGGCCCGGCGTCGGCGAATTCCTGCGCGCCAAGACCGGCCACGATTTTCCGCTGCTGTCGCGGCTGACGCACCGGCGGCCGATTCGCGCCGTCGCCACGATGATCGCCGACAACTACGACGCCGAGTCGAGCGTCGTCGGCCTGGCCACCAAGCGCGCGGTGGCGCGCGTCTTCGCCGATACGGTCGGCAACGCGGCGCTCGGCGCCGAGCTCGAGGCGCTGCGCGCGCCCGCGGGCACGCCCGACGCGGCGGCGCTGGCGCTCGCGCGCGCGGTGTCACCGAGCCCGGCGCGCGTCGACGATGCCGTCGTCGAAGGCAGCCGCGCCCTGTCGCCGGCGGCGATCGTCGAACTGGTCACGTTCGTCTCGGTGCTGCAGATGCTGCACCGGCTGAGCGCGTTCTATCGATAGAAGATCGCCGGCGCCGTGCCCTCGGCTTGCGCCCACAATCGCCGATAGAGCGCGAGCACGCGCGCCGGCCGGCGCAGCGGATGGCTCATGCGATAGAGCTCGCCGAAGATGTCGAAGCGCAATTTGCCGGCGAGCGCGTTCCACAGCCGCGCGCGCCCGTAGGTGAGCGCGATCGGCCCGAGGTCGCCGCGCAAGACCGCGAGAAAATCGCTCGCCCAGCAGGCGAGGCCGGCGACGTACGCCGCTTCCGGATCGTCCTTGCCGGCGACGAACGCGCACTCGGTGGGCGCGTATTCGTAGACCAGCGAATGATCGCCGTTGGCGCCGTTGGCGCCGTCGCGCAGCGCGAGCGCGAAGGTCGGCGCCCGCCCTTGGGCGGCGTCGCTCAAGATCGAGTGCAGCCCCCTAAAGACGGTGCCACCGACGAGCGACGCGGCGAATTCGGCGAGCAGCGCCTCGAGCTCGGCGCGCTCGCCGCCCTCGAGCGCGCGCCGTCCCGTCGCCGGCGCGTAATCGGGAACCTCGGCGACCTCGCCGCGCGCGCGCGACGGCCACGACTCGGGCGGCGTGGTCGCAAGAAACGGCGCCTCGTCGTGAACCTTGCGCAAGCGATGGCCGCCCATCTCGAACGTCTGCCCCGGCCGCGTGGCGTGAAACTGCTCGCCGCGGTAGAGCTTGCCCATCTCGCGGCACACGACGCTGGTGTCGACGCAGAAGACGCGCTGGTTCATCCACGCCTTGGCGCCGACGAAGGAAAATCCGCCGGCGCACATCAGCATCGCCGACGGCGTCCCCCAGCGCGTGGTGATGAGCTTGCGCCCGACGCCCATCTTGACGAAGCACTCCTGCGTCGCCTCCACGCGGTCGGCCAGGTAGTCGGCCATGTGGCTCCAGTCGAGCGCGTTGTTGGTCCAGCTCACCACGACCGGCTTCGGATCGCGCGCCTTGGCCCAATCGACGTGCTGCTCGGTCATCGTAATGTCGACCATCGAGAAGAAGTTCCCCGAGCCGCCGCTATCGCGCACGAAAAAGGGCAGGGTGTCCCATTCGTCGCCGCAATCGAGGCTGACGTGATCGCCGCAGAACGGGGTCAGCTCCAGATCGCCGACGACGAGCTTTTTGCCCGGCACGAGCGGATGCCCGGCAAATCCCATCTCGCCGAGGATCGCGCGCGCCGCCGACGACGAGCGCGACGACAGAAAAATGGGAATCTTGCGATCGAGCTTGGCCAGCGACGGGATGTCGAAGTGATCGTCGTGCTCGTGCGACAGGACGACGGCGTCGATCTTGGGCAGCTCGCCGAGCTTCCACACGCGCGGCGGAAACACGCGGTACTCGAGCGCGTGCGCGTGCCCGAAGTCCTCGCACAACAGCGGATCGACGAGGATGCAGGCGTCCTTGCCCTGGAAAAACCAGCCCTGGTGCCCGAGAAACGTCGTCGAGAGCATCGCTTGCCGCCATCATGATAGCACCCTCGTGGTAGAATTCGCGTGGGCGGCGGTCTCGACGGCGCCGCCGGAACATGGCGACGCAGAGTCCGAGCCGCTACGGCAAATACGAGGTCGTCGGTCGTCTGGCGACCGGCGGCATGGCCGATCTGTTCCTGGCGCGGCAGCGCGGCCCGAGCGGCTTCGAGCTCCTCGCCGTGGTCAAGCGCATCCGGCCGCACCTCGCCGCCAACCCCGAGTTCGTGCGCATGTTCCTCGACGAGGCGCGCCTCGCCGCGCAGCTGCGCCATCCCAACGTCGTCAGCGTCTACGACGCCGGGCAGGAGCGCGGCGAGTACTTCTTCGTCATGGAGTACGTGCACGGCCGCGACGTGCGCCGCATCATGGACGCGGCCAAGGTTTGCGGGCGGCAGCTCACGCTCGACGAGACCATGTCGATCGCCGTCGGCGTCTGCGCCGGGCTGCACCACGCGCACGAGCGCACCGACGGCAACGGCGCGCCGCTCGGCATCGTGCACCGCGACATCTCGCCGTCGAACGTTCTGGTCGGCTTCGAGGGCGGCGTCAAGCTCGCCGACTTCGGCATCGCCAAGGCGACGCAGGCGGCGACCAAGGAGCCGGGCACGAACACGCTGCGCGGAAAGCTGATGTACCTGTCGCCGGAGCAGGTGCTGGGGCTGTCGCTCGATCGGCGCGCCGATCTCTATGCGCTGTCGGTCGTGCTCTACGAGCTGACCACCGGCACGCGGCCGCACGACGACGCGCCGACCGAGTTCGTGGCGATGAAGCGCACGCTCGAGGATCCGGTGCCGCTGCCGTCGACGCGGCTGCGCGGCTATCCCGAGGAGCTCGAGCGCATCGTGATGCGCGGGCTCGCCGTCGATCGCGACATGCGTTGGTGGTCGGCGCGCGAGATGCAAGTCGAGCTGGAGACGTTCGCGCGGCAGCGCCAGCTGGCGATGTCGCCGGTGACGTTGGCGCGCCTCATGGAGGAGCTGTTTCCCGACGAGCTGCACGCCTGGCACGCGGCGCAGAGCCGCGGCACGCCGCTGGTCGAGCACGTGACCAAGTCGCACACGCTGTCGATCGATGAAGTGGGCGACGCGACCACCGAGCCGCGCGTCGAGCCGGCAGCGCCGCCGGCGCGGAAGCGGCGCGGGTGGATCGCGGCGGCGCTGGCGCTGACGGCA
>DASXOU010000596.1:0-3217 GCA_036494045.1 Polyangia bacterium
CGCGACCAGCTCCGCGTGCGGCCCGAGCTCGACGACGCGCCCGTGATTCATGACCGCGATGCGATCGCTGCCGAGCACCGTCGACAAGCGATGGGCGATGACGATGCTGGTGCGCCCCTTCATCAGCTGCGCCAGCGAATCCTGGATCAGCGCCTCCGACTCCGAGTCGAGCGCGCTGGTCGCCTCGTCGAGGATCAAGATGCGCGGATTGGCGAGAAACGCGCGCGCGATGGCGATGCGCTGCTTCTGCCCGCCCGAGAGGCGGCAGCCGCGCTCGCCGAGCAGCGACTCGTAGCCGTCGGGCAGCGCGCTCACGAACTCGTGCGCGTGCGCCGCCTTAGCCGCCGCCAGCACCTCGAGGTCGGACGCGTCGGGCCGCCCGTAGCGGATGTTGTCGCGGGCCGTGCCGGAGAAGAGCAGCGTCTCTTGCGACACCATCCCGATCTGCGCGCGCAGCTCGCCGAGGCGCAGCGTGCGCAGATCGCGCCCGTCGACGAGAACGCGCCCGCCCTCGGGATCGTAGAAGCGCGGCACCAGCTGGATCAGGCTCGACTTGCCCGCGCCCGATGGTCCGACGAGCGCGAGCACCTCGCCCGGGCGAATCGTCAGCTCGAGCTCGTGCAACACCGGCCGCGATGGCTCGTAGCCGAACGTGACCTTCTCGAAGCGCAGCTCGCCGTCGACGCTCGCGAGCGGCGCGGCGTCGGCGCGCTCCTCGACGTCGGGCCCGGTGTCGAGGAACTCGAAGACGCGCTCGATGGCGGCCAGCGAGTTGTGGATGACCGAGTTGAGCTCGCTGATGCGGTTCACCGGAAAGTACAGCTCGCGCAGGAGCAGGATGAACGCGACCACCGTGCCCATGCTGGTCTTGCCGTGGATCAGCCGATACGAGCCGTACCAGATGAGCCCGAGCGTCGCCATCTGCGTCAGCCAGTTCACGACGCTGTTGGAGCGCGCGCTGATGCGGCAGTTGTCCATCGTCAGCGCGAACAGGCGCCGCGCGCTGCCGAAGAAGCGGCGCACCTCGCGCTTCTCGGCGCGGAAGATCTTGATGACGTGGATGTTGGCGACGCGCTCCTGCACCTCGCCCGAGAGCAGCTCGGTCGCCTCCTGCACCTTCCGCGAGGTCTCGGTGGTGCGCGGGCCGTAGCCGCGCATGGCGAGGATGTAGAAGGGGAAGACCAGCATCGCCGTGGCGGCGAGGTGCGCGTCCATCGCGAAGAGCACGTAGATGTAGAAGACGCAGGTCGCGAGGTCCATCCAGATGTTGGTCATCGCGTTGCCGACGAAGTTCTGCGCCAGCGCCACGTCGGCCATCAGGCGCGAGACGATCGCGCCCGACTGATGGCGCTGGAAGAACGAGTGGCTCAGCCGATTCAGGTGACGATAGAGATCGGTGCGCAGATCGAGGATGGTTCGGTGGCCGGCGAGGTTCGCCAGGTAGCTGCGATAGTACAGAGCGACGCCCCAGACCGCGTAGATGACGATCAGCGTGACGACGAGGATGTTGAACGCGCTCCACGGCGTGCGCCACGGCTCCGGCAGGAGCTTGGTCGCCCAGCCGAGGTAGGCCTCGAAGCCGCGCACGATCACGTCGCTCGAGCCGTGCGCACCGGCGGCGCCCGGCGCCGGCGGGACCAGGCGATCGGTGATGAACTTGAGCGTCAGCGCCATGCTCGACGGCAGGATGAACTTGGCCATCCCGCACAGCGTCGCCATCACGATCAAGCGCGAGTACGGACGCACGTAGGCGAGAAAGCGGACGAGCGCGCGGCGATCCGGGGTGGCCATGCGTTCAGTATGAGGAAGGAACCGGCGAGCGGCAACTGGCTCGGCGCTCTGCTGCAAGGTTTCGACGACGCACACATTGCAAGCTGCAATTACGCGCGCACGCGTAGGCGATCCAACTGCTCGCGAACACTCGTTCCCTCGTAGCGGCACGCGCCGTGCTTATGGCAGCGCGCACTTTCGAGGAGAACCCGATCATGTCGAGGATATCAGGAGCCGTTGGTGCGCTCGTCGCCGCGGGCGTGTTGCTCGCCGGCGCGGCCGTGCGCGCGCAAGTGGCGCCGGCCGACGCCGCCGGCCGCACCGTCGAGGAGCGGCTCCGCGAGATCGAGGCGGCCAACGCGGCGCTCCAGAATCAGGTGCACGCGCTCGAGCAGAAGGTCGCGGCGCCGGTCGCGGCGCCGCCGGCGGAGGAGCCGTCGTCGGGCGAGCCGTTCGCCTTCGGCGACTTCACCTGGCTCAACGGCGGCAGCCGGCAGACCCATCGAATCCTCGATACCAAATATTTCACGCCGCAATTCGACGTCGATTTGAATTACACGTATTCGTTCAATCAGCCGATCGATCACACCATCGTCGGCTCGACCGCGACCTTCCGCCACAACGAGCTCGAGCTGGCCTTTCTCGGCATCGGCGGCGACGCGCATATCGGCCCGGCGCGCGGCCGCATCTTCTTTCAATTCGGCGAGCGCGCCGTCGGTGTCCCGCGCAACGACGTCACCATCAATCACGGCCAATATGACCTCTTGGCCGCGATGCGATATCTCAGCGAAGCATACGCCGGATATCACTGGAACAAATATCACGGCATCAACCTCGATATCGGCCTGTTCTTTTCGTACGTCGGATTATTCTCGTATACCCAATATGAAAACTGGGGATATCAGGCGTCATTCACCTCCGACAATACGCCCTGGTTCTTCAATGGCGCGCGCCTGCAGATCTTCCCGACCGATCGCCTGAAGGTCGAGCTCTGGCTCATCAACGGCTGGCAGACCTATGGAAAGTTCAACGAGCTGCCCGGCGTCGGCTATCAGATCCGCTACGCGGCGAACGAGTCGATGAACTTCGTGTCCAACGGCTACGTCGGCACCGACACGCAAGATCATCCGGGCCGCGTCCGCTTTCACAGCGACTCGAGCTTCCTCCTTCGTTATTACAATCACCCGAGGTCGCGCGGTCTCAGCCGCGGCGCATTCTCGGTCACGTTCGACATCGGCTTCGAAGAGGGCGACGGCGTCGGCGCGTTTCACGGGCAATCCAAAGCGCACGACAGCGATCCCGATCTCATGTGCACCACCGCCAATCCGTGCGAGCAGGATTTCGTCAGCGGTATGGCCTATGACAATCTTTGGTTTTATCGAAATACCTTCAGCTGGATGCTCGGCGGCGGATTCATCCACAATCCCGGCCGATATCTCGTGCTCGT
>DASXOU010000597.1:0-12188 GCA_036494045.1 Polyangia bacterium
CGCATTGGCCAATAACGCGAAATCAGCATTCGACGTCGCCTCGAAACGTGCACGATGCGTGCGCGGCAGTATCCACGTTTCGAACGGAAACTTGGGCGCATACGGCTCGCACACGACGAATCCGGCGTTCTCGTACACGAGGCGCGAGCGCTCTTTGAGCTCCTGCCGCACGATGTCGCAGAAGACGCAGCGCTCCTTGATGCGCCAATGCTTTTTCGCGCCCTTCATCTCTTCGGACACCACACGCGGCACCACCGGCAGCGCGATCAGCTGCGAGTGCGGATGATCGAGCGACGCGCCCGCCGCGGTGCCGTGGTTCTTGAAGATCATGACGTACTTCAGGCGCTGATCGCGCGACAGATCGTGCATGCGATGGCGATAGGCGCCGAGCACGCCGGCGATGTCGGCCTCCGACAGATCCGAGAAGCGCCGCGTGTGCTCGGGCGTCTCGACGATGACCTCGTGCGCGCCGACGCCGTTCATGCGGTCGTAGATGCCGTCGCCCGCCTTGTCGAGCTCGCCCTCGACGCGCAGCGCGGGAAACTTGTTGGGGAACGCGCGCAGCCGCCAGCCCGGTGCGTTCGCCCGCGCGCCCGGCCCGTCGCCGGGACGGAGCGCGTAGAGCTCGGGCGGCGTCATCGACTCCTGGCCCGGGCAGAACGGGCACAAGCCGCGGCGCGGCTCGGTGCGCGCGCCGAAATCGTGCGGCCGCTTGGTGCGCTCGGTGGCGATGATGACCCATCGTCCGACGATGGGATCCTTGCGCAGCTCAGGCAATCGGCACCATCTCGAGCGCGACCTTGCACTCGAACGGCTGCCCGTCACCGACGGCGACGTCGCGCCACACCGGTACGATCACCGACGCCTGGTAGGTGCGCTCGAAGCCGGCTTCGGACTGCGACGCGGTCTCGAGCGGATGGCGCCACATGACGGCGGCCGGCGTGGCCGACACGCGGACGAAGAACTTGTCCCACTCGTCGACCAGCTCGAGGGCCGTGCCGGCGGGCAGCTCGCCCATCGACGCCAGCTTGCGCTCGTCCTTGGAAAGCTCGCGCCCGGCGACGCGATAGTAGCGATCGGGCGCATCGCCCGCGAGCAGCGTCAGCGACGACTCCGACGCGAACGTCAGCGGCGCCGGCGTGCCTTCCGCCGTGATGCGGTACGCGGCGGTCAGCCGTGCGCCTTCGAGCGTCAGTGTCTTATCGACGGTGACCGCGCGCCCGGCCACGCGCCCGCGCCGGCGCAAATGCACGCGCGCGCCCGCCGAGCTCGCGCTTTGATCGATCACGTCGTACGGCGCGCCGGCAAAGTCGCCGTCCTCGCCGTGGCGATTGCCGTTCAACGCCGCCAGCGTCGTCCCCGCCGCGAGAAAGTGATCGACGAACGCGAGCCGCGGATGGCGATCGTACGCCAAGAGCTCCTCGAGCCCCTCCGACTTCACCGCGTTCAGATCGTGAATCGATACCGGACCGCCGCCGCCGCCGGCGTTCTTCTTGCGCGCGGCTTCGAGGAGGCGCCCGTGATAACCCTCGGCGCGCCGCCCGAGCACGTTGAGCAGGTTGAAGCGCCGCGGCCGATAGTCGAGCTCGAACACGCCGCCGCCGAGGTCCGGCTTCACGTACACGGCAGCCTCGGCGTTCTGCAGGATCACCTCGCGCTGCAAGTCGGCGTCGACGTCAGCCTCGATGACGAGTGGCTTGTCGCCCATGCCGAGCACGCGCTCGGCGTGCGACTCCGCCTCGATCAAGTGGCGATAGACGGCGTCGCGCAGGTAGTTGAGGTAGAGCCCGCCGAACAGGCCGTGCCAGTAGCAGCAGTTGCACTGCGCGCGATAGAGCTCGCGCCGCGCGTGCTCGAGCGGATGGCCGCCGGTGGTCGACGCCACGGTCGTCCCCAGCTTCTCCTCCGCGCGCGCCAGCTTGTCCGAGACCCACACCATCTTCTTGTGCAGGTAGTTCGCCTCCGGATACTTGGCGAGGAATCCCTGCCAGATGCCGCCGCGAAAGAACGCGCGCGCCCCGTCGAGCTCGCCGCGATCCTTGAGCCGCTGCCGCACCTCGTTGTAGTGCCGCTGCGCGTCCGCCGGCAGCGTCCACTCGCCCATCTCCTCGTACGACGCCGTCGGCAGATAGACGCGCCCGGTCGGACGATGGGTGCTGAGGTACTCGCCGAAGTGCTCGCTCTTGAACGAGCCTTGCTGCTGCCGCTCGACGAGCGTGCGCAGAAAATCGCGCAGCCAGCCCTGATCCCAGACCCACTCTTTGGTGTGCGGCCAGACGCCGAACTTCTCGCCGTCGTCGCCGTAGGTGACGGCCGCGTCGCCGTCGGTTTCGCCGCGCAGCTTTTCGATGACGTCGATCGACTCCCACGCCTTCAGAAACGGGATCGCCTCGCGCAGCTTCTTGTCGATGGGAAACAGCGCCAGCGGCGTGCCCGCTTTTTCGGTCACGTAATATCCGCGCAGCGTGCCCTCGACGCCGGCGGCGCGAAAATGGCCGTCGTCGACGAGCGTGAACTTCATCCCCGCATCCGCGATCAGCTTGGCCAGCGCCGGCTCCCAGACGCGCTCGGCCAGCCACATGCCTTCGGGCCGCACGCCGAAGTGCGCCTCGAGATAATCGGACATCATCTGGATCTGCCCGCGCGCGTCCCGCTCGGGCAACACCGCCAGCATCGGCTCGTAGAAGCCGCCGCCGAGGAGCTCGACCTGCCCGCGTACGACCAGCGCGCGCAGCTTGTCGAAGTAGTCGGGCCGCTCGCGTTCTATCCACTCGAGCAGCGGCCCGGTGTGATGCAGCGTCAGCTTGACCGACGGGAACTCGGCGATGGCCTCGATCAGCGGCCGATAGCAGTCGGCATACGCCTGCTCGAACACGTGGCCGAAGTTTCCGTCCGGCTGATGGTTATGAATGGCGAGGAGCAGGGTGAGCTGACCCATGGGTCCATGAATCTATGCACCGACGGGCTTTTCGGCAACGACGATCCGGAGCGGCGGGAAGGTGTCGAGTGGATAGGCGCGGCGCGTGACGGAAAACCCATGCGCGCGAAAAAACGCGGCGTATTGCCAGGTGGCGATGAAGTCCGAGATCACCGCGCGTCCGCCCGGCTTGAGCACGCGCGCGATCTCGGCGAGCGCGCGCTCGCGCTCCTTGCGCGGGTGGATGTTGTGCAAGCACAGATTCGACACCACGACGTCGACGCTGCCGTCGGCGAGCGCGAGCGTGCGCGCGTCTTCGTGGCGGATCTCGCAGCGTGCGCCGACGCCTTCGAGCCCGACGTTCTCCAGCGTCTTGTCGAGCGCGTTGCCCGACAGATCCGACTTCTGGAAGATGTCGATGCCGACCGCGCGGCCGGTCGTCAGGCGCTTGGCCGCGCCGATCGCAAGGAGGCCCCTGCCGGTGCCGACGTCGAGCACGAGCTCGCCGCCCGACAGGCGCGCCTCGTCGAGGATGCGCTCGCGATGGCGAAACTTTCCGATCTTGGCGTACGCCAGCATCAGCATCGCCGTCGCCATCCAACAGGCGCCCCACAGGTAGAACCCGTGCAAGCGCACCCACGGCCGCAAGATCGGCGTAGCGACGAAGATCGCGAGACCGCCGAAGCCGAGCCACGCGATCACGCCCGGCGCGTCGATGCCGTAGTCGATCTTGGCGCGCGCTCGCGGCTCAGCGGGCACGACGCGCCGCCGAGCGCACCGTGTTCGAAAGCAGCATCGCGATCGTCATCGGCCCGACGCCGCCCGGCACCGGCGTGATCGCGCGCGCCCGCCGCGCCGCCGCCGCGAACTCCACGTCGCCGACGAGCTTGCCATCGCTGCCGCGGTTCATGCCGACGTCGATTACGGTCGCGCCCGGCTTCACCCAATCGCCCTTGATGAGCTCGGCCTTGCCGATCGCCGCCACCACGATGTCGGCGCGCCGCACCACATCCGGCAGGTTCTTCGTCTGCGAATGGCACACCGTCACCGTCGCGTTCGCGTTCACGAGGAGCGCCGCCATCGGCCGCCCGACCAGCTGCGAGCGCCCGATGACGACCGCCTCGGCGCCGGCCACCGGCGCGTTCGACTCCGCGAGCAGCCGCATGCAGCCGTTCGGCGTGCAGGCGATGAAGCGCGGATCGCCCGCCCACAGATGGCCGAGGTTCGCCGGATGCAGCCCGTCGACGTCCTTGTCGATGCTGATGGTCTCGATCACCCGCTTCTGCGAAATCTGCTTGGGCACCGGAAACTGCACCAGGATCCCGTCGACGCGCACGTCCGCGTTGAGCTCGCGCACGAGGCCGAGCAGCGTCGCCTCGCTCGTGTCCGCGGCGAGCTTGTGATCGAACGTGGCGATGCCCGCTTCCGCCGCCGCCTTCGACTTGTTGCGCACGTAGACCTGCGACGCCGGATCCTCGCCCACCAGCACCACCGCCAGCCCCGGCGTGACGCCGCTCTTGGCCAGCTTTTCGGCCTCGGCCTTGACCTCGGCGCGCACCCGCGCCGCGATTGCCTTGCCGTCGATGATGTCGGCGCTCATCGTCAGTCTTTCTTCTTCTCGGTTTTGGTTTCGCTCTTGGTTTCGCTTTTGGATTCGCTCTTGGATTCGCTCTTCGATTCCGTCTTGGTCTCGGTCTTCGATCCCGGCTTCGACGACGAATAGAGATCCTTGTACCAACCGCCGCCCTTGAGCACGAACCCCGACGGTGAAATCAGCCGCTCGAGCGCGCCGCCGCACTCTTCGCAGGTCTCCTTCTTCGGTTCCTTGATCCCCTGCGTGTATTCGAAAACTTTTTTACACTTCTGACATTCGTATTCGTAAATCGGCATTCTGCCATCCCACGCTATCTGACCGAAGCGGGCCGCGACAACATGCGGATCACCGCCGCCTGCAGCTCATGATAAGACGGCGGCGTCGCCAGCGCTTCATCCGCGCCCGAGGTTTTTCCCGCCGCGCGCACGCGCGCATCGCCGGCGAGCAGGATCACCGGCGTCGGATGCGCCTGCGCCGCCGCGCGCTCCTTGGCCGTGCGAATGCACCGCAGCCCCATCTCCGGCATGAGGTCGAGATCGACGACGACCAGATCGGGCCCCTGATCGAGCGCGACCTCCGCCACCGACGCGTTGGTCGCCTCCACGATCTCGCAGGCGATGATGCTGCGCACGTAGCGCCCGATCAGCGCCAACCGATCCGGCGACGCCGCGATGACCAGAACCGTCAGCCCGACGAAGCCGCGCACCATCTCATCGATGGTGTCGCCGTACTTCTGATCGAGCTCGCCGAACTGGATGCCCATTCCATCGGGCAGCCCGTCCTGCGATCCCGACCGCACCCACGCCACCGAGCCGATGACCTCGAGCGGCCCGACGCCGGGCACGTCGAAGCGCAAGGTCACCTGCTCGCCGATCGCCAGCGGCGTCGCAGTCTCGAGGAAGACGCCGCCCTTGGACAAGTTGATCGAATACGACACGAGGAACGCGCCGGCCGTGCGGTAGGCGACCTCGAGCGAGATCGGCAGTCGCGGTTGGCGGCGGTCGGCCATTTACAACATTTTATCGAGGATCGAGTCGAGCTGATCGAGCGAGTGATAGTCGATCTCGAGCTTGCCCGCCTGCGTCGACTTCTGCACCAGGCGCACCTTGGTGCCGAATTTGCGCTCGAGCTTCTGCTCGAGGTCGCGCGTCGACGCCGTCGACTGCGGCACCGCCGTCGGCTTCTTGGCCTTGACCTCGCCGCGCTCGCGCCGCACCAGCTCCTCGGTCTGACGCACCGAGAGCTGTTTTTGCACGACCCGCGCCGCCGCCCGCTCGATCGCCGGATCGCCGTCGAGCCCAAGCAGCGCGCGCGCGTGGCCCATCTGCAGCTCGTCGCCGGCGACGAGGTTGCGCACCTTCTGCGGCAGCTTCAACAGGCGCAGCGCATTGGCCACCGTCGCGCGATCTTTTCCCACGCGCTGCGCCAGCTGCTCCTGCGTGTAGCCGAACTCGTTGCCGAGCCGCTGATAGGCCTCGGCCTCCTCGATCGGATTCAAGTCCTCGCGCTGCAGGTTCTCCACGAGCGTGAGCTCGTAGGCCTCGCGCTCCTGCACTTCCTTGACGACGACGGGGATCGCCTTCAACCCCGCGCGCTGCGCCGCCCGCCAGCGCCGCTCGCCGGCGATGAGCCAGAAGCCGCCACCCTCGGCGTCGGTCCGTTTGCGCACCACCAGCGGCTGCACCAGCCCCTGGTTGCGGATCGACTCGGCCAGCTCGTTGAGCTTCTGCTCGTCGAAGCGCTGGCGCGGATTGTCCGCCGTCGGATGCACGTCCTCGATCGCGCACTCGAAGTAGTCGCGACGAATCGGCGTCGGCGCCGACGTGCTCTGATGCTGCGCGCCCGGAATCAGCGCGCCCAGGCCGCGGCCCAGCGCCGGACGTTTCGTGTTGTTCATCGAATTAACCTCTACGCCGCCTGTCGCTCGCGATGCAGGAACTCCTGCGCGAGCGCGAGATAACTCTGACACCCGCTCGAGCGCTGGTCATACAAAAGGATCGGCTTGCCGTGCGATGGCGCTTCGGAGAGGCGCACGTTGCGCGGGATGGTCGTCTGGTAGACCTTGCCCACGAAGTGGTTGCGCACCTCGTCGGCGACCTGCTGCGTGAGGTTCATGCGCGGATCGACCATCGTCAAAAGGATGCCTTCGATCTCGAGCTCGGGGTTGAGCGAGTTCTTGACCTGATCGATGGTCTCGGCGAGGTGCGACAGCCCCTCGAGTGCGTAGTACTCGCACTGCATCGGGATCACGACTGCCGTCGCTGCCACGAGCGCGTTCAGCGTCAACAGGCCCAGCGACGGCGGGCAATCGATCACGATGTACTCGTACTGATTGGCGATCGGCGAGAGCGCGTCGCGCAGCCGAAATTCGCGCCGCTTGACGTTGACCAGCTCGACCTCGGCGCCGGCCAAATCGCGCGTCGACGGGATCAGCCACAGGTTCGGAACCTCGGTCAGCTGCGTGAGCTCGCGCAGCGGGCGCGGCGCCTCGTGGTGCTCCATCGGCGCCAGCCCTTCGTAGATCCCCTCGGGCAGCGTGCCCTTGGGAAACCCGAGGCCGGACGTGGCGTTGGCCTGCGGATCCATGTCCACCACCAGCACCCGATGGCCGGCCTGGGCGATCGACGCCGCCAGGTTCACCGTCGTCGTCGTCTTGCCCACGCCGCCCTTCTGGTTGGCGATGGCCAGAATCCGCTTCACGGCCGCATTCCTATCACATGACCCTGTGGACACGCTCTTTTTCGGAGAAAAAATTTGCGCACCGATCAGGTAGGCGATAGTAGTCGAATGTAGGACAACGACATACACGACGAACAGGGAGGCCACGATGAGGGGATTCGCCGCTCCGAAGGTTTATCGGTCATTCGAAGAGTTCGAGCGCGACGAGCTGCGCAAGCTCGACGGCCTTCATGTCAGCATCGACGACATGCTCGACGAGATGTTCGCCGACGAGCTCGACTTCGACGACAACAAGTCGTCCAAGCGCGACGACGACGAATAAATCTTCGCCCGCCCTTCGCTACCGCACTTCTCTTCTCCTTTTTCGATCCACACTATCGGCGTTGACACTCCTCGTTCGACACCATACGTTCGAAAGACTCGCCGCCGGTTTCCGATCGCGGCCAAGGAGACTGACCCGATGACGAAGATGAAAGGCGGCCCCGCCGACAGCGGCGGTCCCGTCGAGGTTCCCGAGCAGCTTTCGATCCTGCCGCTCAGGAACTCCGTGCTCTTCCCCGGCTCGATCATCCCGATCGACGTCGGCCGGCGCAAGAGCGTGCGCCTCGTCGAGGAAGCGATCTCGAAGGAGCGGCCGGTCATCGGCATCTTGACTCAACGAGACGCGCGGACCGAGGACCCGACCGAGAGCGACATGTACCAGGTCGGCTGCGCCGCGCGGATCTTGAAGGTCATCAAGCTCGCCAAGGACAACTTCAGCGTCATCCTGCAGGGCGTCTCGCGCATTCGCATCGCCGAGTACAATCAGCAAGAGCCGTTCATCATCGCCAAGGTGCAGGCGATCCCCGATCCGACCACGACCGACGTCGAGCTCGACGCGCTCGTGATGAACTTGAAGGACATCGCCAAGCGCGTCATCAAGCTCATGCCCGAGCTGCCGAAGGAAGCGTCCGCGCTCGTCGACAGCGTCACCGAGCCGGGGCAGCTCGCCGACCTGATCACGTCGAACCTCGACATCCAGGTCGACGAGAAGCAGGACGTGCTCGAGACCTTCGATCTGAAGGCGCGCATGCGCACGGTGTTGCAGTTCTTGTCGCGCCAGCTCGAAGTCCTGAAGGTGCGCGAGAAGATCAACACGCAGGTCCAAGAAGAGATGGGCCGCAATCAGCGCGAGTACGTCCTTCGCCAGCAGCTCAAGGCGATCAAGGAAGAGCTCGGGGAGCTCGACGAGGCCGGCGGCGACCTCGACGAATTCAAGGAGAAGGTCCAGGAGGCAAAGATGCCTCCGGACACCGAGAAGGTGGCGCTCAAGCAGCTCGAGCGGCTCAAGGTGATGCAGCCGTCGTCGGCGGAGTACACCGTCACGCGGACGTACCTCGAGTGGCTCGTCGAGCTGCCGTGGGCGATCGAGACCGAGGACAAGCTCGACATTCAAGAAGCGCGCGACATCCTCAACGCCGATCACTACGACCTCGAGAAGGTCAAAAAGCGCATCCTCGAGTATCTCGCGGTGCGCAAGCTCAAGAGCGACAAGAAGGGCCCGATCCTTTGTCTCTTGGGACCGCCGGGCGTCGGCAAGACTTCGCTCGGGCGATCGATCGCCAAGGCCATGGGGCGGAAGTTCGTGCGCATCTCGCTCGGCGGCGTGCGCGACGAGGCGGAGATTCGTGGCCACCGACGGACCTACGTCGGCTCGCTGCCGGGGCGGATCGTGCAGTCGCTCAAGAAGGCGGGCACCAAGAATCCGATCTTCATGCTCGATGAGATCGACAAGCTCGGGCACGATTTTCGGGGCGACCCGGCTTCGGCCTTGCTCGAGGTTCTCGACCCCGAGCAGAACAACACGTTCTCCGATCATTATCTCGAAGTGCCGTTCGACCTGTCGCACGTGATGTTCCTGGCGACGGCGAACGTGATCGACCCGGTGCCGGCGGCGCTCAAGGATCGTCTCGAGATCCTCGAGCTGCCCGGCTACACGCGCGACGAGAAGCGCAACATCGCACGCCAGTTCCTGGTGCCCAAGCAGCTCGAGGAGCACGGGCTCAAGGACACGCACATCGAAGTCACCGACGAGGCCGTGGCCGAGGTCATCGACGGCTACACGCGCGAAGCCGGCGTGCGCAACCTCGAGCGCGAGGTCGGGTCGATCGCGCGCGGCGTGGCGGTCAAGATCGCCGAGGGATCGAAGGAGCGCTTCGTCGTCAAGGCGGAGCAGGTTCCGGAGTACCTCGGGCCGCAGAAGTTCATGTCGGAAGTCGCGGAGCGCACGGCGGAGCCGGGCGTGGCGACGGGGCTGGCGTGGACGCCGGTCGGTGGCGACATCCTCTTCATCGAAGCGACGAAGATGCCGGGCAAGGGCTCGCTCGTCCTGACCGGTCAGCTCGGCGACGTCATGAAGGAGTCGGCGCAGGCGGCGCTGTCGTTCGTGCGCGCCAAGGCCAAGTGGCTCGGCATCGAGGAGAACTTCCTCGACAAAACCGACATCCACGTGCACATCCCGGCCGGCGCGATCCCGAAGGACGGACCGTCGGCGGGCGTGACGATGTTCACGGCGCTGGCGTCGATGCTGACGGGCAAGCCGATCCGCAACGACGTGGCCATGACCGGCGAAATCACGCTGCGCGGCAACGTGCTGCCCGTCGGCGGGATCAAGGAGAAGATCCTGGCGGCGCACCGCGCCGGCATCAAGCGCATCATCATGCCCGACCGCAACCAGAAGGACATGGTCGACGTGCCCGATCAGGCGAAGCGGGAAATGGAGTTCTTCTACGTCAAGAAGATCGACGAGCTCCTGCCGCTGGCGCTGACCGAGATGCCGGAGAAGTTCGGCAAGCCGGCCGTGCCGCCCGTCGTCGTCACGCCGCCGACGACGTCGTCGAACCAGCCGCCCCCCGGCTCCGCGTAACAGAACAGATCGAACGACAGGGAGATCAGGGGAGACCAGAAGTTTTGGTTTTTCTGTTCTCCCTGAGCTCTCTGATCTCCCTGTCGTCTTGTTTTTTTCTGCGTCTGTCGTTACTTGACGCTTCACACACCCATGATTAGGTTGCCTCTCGATTAGGGAGGCTACGCACAATGGGTAAGATCATCGGCATCGACCTCGGCACGACCAACTCGGTCGTGGCGATCATGGAGGGCAAGGAGCCCAAGGTCATCGCGAACGAAGAGGGCGGGCGGCTGACGCCGTCGGTCGTCGCGTTCGACGACAAGGGGGAGGTGCTGGTCGGCCAGATTGCTCGCCGCCAGGCGATCACCAATCCCGAGAACACCATTTATTCGGTCAAGCGCTTCATGGGCCGCAAGTTCGACGAGGTCCAAGAAGAGATCAAACGCGTTCCGTACAAGGTCGTGCGCGCGCCCAACGGCGACGCGGCAATCGAGATCCGCGGCAAGCGTTACTCGCCGCCGGAGATTTCGGCGCGCATCCTCGGCAAGCTCAAGCGCGCGGCCGAGGAGTTCCTGGGCGACAAGGTCGTCGAGGCGGTCGTGACCGTGCCGGCGTACTTCAACGACGCCCAGCGCCAGGCGACCAAGGACGCGGGGCGCATCGCCGGCCTCGACGTCAAGCGCATCGTCAACGAGCCGACGGCGGCGGCGCTGGCGTACGGGCTCGACAAGGGCACCGATCATCTCATCGCCGTCTACGACTTCGGCGGCGGCACGTTCGACATCTCGGTGCTCGAGGTCGGCGAGAAGGTCGTCGAGGTCGTCTCGACCAACGGCGACACCCACCTCGGCGGCGACGATCTCGACGACACGGTCATGAAGTGGCTGATCGATGAGTTCAAGAAGGATCAGGGCATCGACGTCTCGAAGGACAAGATGGTCCTCCAGCGCCTCAAGGAGGCGGCGGAGAAGGCCAAGATCGAGCTGTCGTCGACGCAGGAGACCGAGATCAACCTGCCGTTCTTGACGGCGGATGCGTCGGGTCCGAAGCACCTGCAGATCAAGTTGTCGCGCGCGAAGCTGGAGCAGATGGTCGGTCCGCTGGTCGATCGCGCCAAGGAGCCGGTCAAGAAGGCGCTGCAGGATGCGGGCAAGCAGCCGAGCGACATCGGTGAGGTCGTGCTCGTCGGAGGTCAGACGCGCATGCCGATGATCCAGAAGCAGGTGAAGGAGTTCTTCGGCAAGGAGCCGCACAAGGGCGTGAACCCGGATGAGGTCGTGGCGCTCGGCGCCGCGGTCCAGGCGGGCGTGCTCTCGGGCGACGTCAAGGACATCCTGCTCCTCGACGTGACGCCGCTGACGCTCGGCATCGAGACGCTCGGTGGCGTGATGACGCCGATGATTCCGCGCAACACGACGATCCCGACGAAGAAGACGGAGACGTTCTCGACGGCGTCGGATGGGCAGACGTCGGTCGAGGTCGTGGTCACGCAGGGCGAGCGGCCGATGGCGCGCGACAATCGCCTGCTCGGGCGCTTCCATCTCGACGGGATTCCGCCGGCGCCGCGCGGCGTGCCGCAGATCGAGGTCACCTTCGACATCGACGCCAACGGTATCGTCAACGTGCACGCCAAGGACAAGGGCACCAACAAGGAGCAGAAGATCACGATCACTGCTTCGTCGGGCCTGAGCGAGGCGGACATCCAGAAGATGGTGAAGGACGCCGAGGCCAACGAGGCCGAGGACAAGCAGCGCAAAGAAGCGATCGAGGCGCGCAATCAGCTCGACTCGCTCGTGTTCCAGATGGAGAAGATGGTCAACGAGAACCGCGACAAGATCGACGAGGCGGCGCGGGCCGAGGTCGAGCGCGGGATCGAGAACGCCAAGAAGGTGCTCGAGGCGAACAAGGACGCAGGCAAGGATGCGGCGCCGTTCAAGACCGCGTTCAACGAGCTGCAGCAGGCGTCGTACAAGATGGCGGAGCAGATGTACAAGACGGCGGCTCCGTCGGGCGGTGGCGACGGCGGCGGCGGCGCGGGTGGTGGTGGCGGCGGCGCGGAGCAGACGACGCAAGAGCAGAAAGACGTCATCGACGCCGAGTTCGAAGAGCAG
>DASXOU010000598.1:0-6927 GCA_036494045.1 Polyangia bacterium
CGCTGCGAAAAGTGCATGACGGTGTACGAGTTCGACGACTCCAAGGTCGGCGAGCAGGGCGTCACCGTCAAATGCACGCAGTGCGGTAACCTGTTCAAGGTCAAGCGGCGCGAGCGCACGCAGGAGCTGGCCATGGGCGCCGCGGCGGCGCGGTCGCCGGCGTACGTGCAGCCGGCGCACTCGGTGCCGACGACGCAGCGGACGACGGTGCCGGGCATTCCGGTCGTCAATAAGACCGTGCAGGGGCGGCCGCCGGCGGTTGGCCAGCAGCCGCAGCCGCAGCAGCACCAGGGCGCGGCCGAGCCGGGCGGCTGGATGATTCGCGTCGCCTCGGGCCAGCTCTACCGCTTTCGCGAGCTGACGACTCTCCAGCAGTGGATCGTCGAGCGCAAGGTGTCGCGCGACGACGAGATCTCGCGCTCGGGCGATCAGTGGAAGCGGCTCGGCGGCATCGCCGAGCTGGCGTCGTTCTTCCACATCGTCGAGCAGGCGGCGGCGGTGGCGCGTGCCGACGGGCCGCGCGCGGCGGCCGAGGCGGCCAACGCGGCCTACGCGCGCAAAGGCGCCGACGATGACGATCCGGCGCTGGTGACGACGGCGCCGATGGCGGCGCGCGACTCGGGCCCAATCGCGATGGGCAATCCCGTCGAGACCGACGATCCGGCGTTCGCGCGCACCAACCCGACGCCGAAGCTGACGCCGTCGGCCCCGATGATGACGGCGTCGGCGGTCGGCGACGCGGACGACACGCTGCTCGACGACGACTTCGCCGGCCAGCCGCGCCGGCGCGCCGGGTTGTGGGCGGGCGTGCTCGCGCTGCTGGTGCTGGTGGCCGCCGGCGGCTATCTGGCGGCGTTCAAGCGCGACGCGCTGCGCGGGCTGTTCGCGCACAAGGACGCGCGCGCCGAGGATGCCTATCGGCAGGGGCGCGAATATTTCCTGCTCGACTCCGACGACGCCTTTCGCAACGCGGCGGCGGCGTACGAGCGCGGGCGGCAGGCGGACGACAAGAGCGCGCTGCCGCTGGCCGGGCTCGCCGAGGCGATGACGACGTGGGCCCAGGATCTGCGCGACGACGCCCACGCGCTCGAGACCGGCGCGCCGTCGGCGACGGCGGCGGCGGCGGCCAAGACGCTGCGTCGCGATTCGCAGGCGCACCTCGACGAGGCGAAGAAGTACGCCTCCGACGCGCTCGCGCTCGACGCCGAGTCGCCCGAGGTCAACCGCGCCATGGCCGACTACCTGCGCGTCGACGGCGCGCCCGCGGCCGAGGTCGATCGCTATCTTGGGCGCGCGACGGCCAAGGCGCCGAGCGACGCGGAGAGCGCGTACGTCGCCGGGGCGCTGGCGTTCCGCGAGGGCAACCTCGACGCGGCCAAGGCGAGGCTGACGCAGGCCAACACGCTCAACCAGGCAGCGACGCAGCACGCGCTCCTGCGCGCGTCGTACCTCTTGGCGCGCATCGCGCTGCAGGCGGGCGACAAGGCGACGGCCAAGACGCTCTTGCAGTCGGTGATCGCGGCGAGCCCAAATCACGATCGCGCGCGCGCGCTACTGGCCACGTTCGAGTCCGACACGACGCCGACGCCGCCGGTCGCGACGCCGACGCCGCCGCCGGTCGCGACGCGGACGCCGACGACGCCGCCGTCGGGCAAGCCGGCCGTCGCCGTGGCCGCGCCCGAAGAGTCGAATGACTACGGCAAGCTCATCGCGCAAGGCGATCGGCTGAGCGAGAACGGCCACGCCAAGGAGGCGCGCAAGCTCTACGACAAGGCGCTCGCGGTCAAGCCCAACGGGCTCGAGGCGATCATGGGCCTCGGCTACTGCGATCTCGACGGCGAGAAGTTCTCGTCGGCGGTCGATCACTTCAAGCGCGCGATGGCGCTGTCGCCGAGCTATGGCGACGCCATCATCGGCCTCGCCGAGGCGTACAAGCTGCGCGGCGATCGCCACGAGGCGCTCAATTGGTACAAGCAGTACTTGTCGTCGCAGCCGAACGGGCCCAAGGCGACAATGGCCAAGAACAACATCCGCGACCTCGAGCCCAAGAGCGTGCCGGCGAGCGACGATTCGACGGCGGCGGCGCCGGCGAGCGACGACAAGAAACCCGACGAAGCGAAGAAGCCGGACGACAAGCCCGCCGACGAGGCGAAGCAGCCCGAGCCCAAAGCCGACGACGACAAGCCGGTGCAGCTGCCGCGTCCGCCGACGAGCGACGAGCCCCCGCCGTAAGACGCAAAGGAGATCGACTCATGAGCGGCACCAAGAAGCCCTCGCACGAGGAAGACGAATTTTTCGCCAAGGAAGAGGCGACCCGCTTGCACAACCTCGCCATGGAGCGCGCGCGGCGCATGGAAGTAGAGGAGCGCGAGCGGCTCAAGCAGCTGCACTGGATGCACTGCCCCAAGTGCGGCTTCGAGCTCACCACCATCAAGTTCAAGGGGCTCGCCGTCGACAAATGCTTCCACTGCAACGGCACCTGGCTCGACGCCGGCGAGCTCGAAGCGCTCGCGGGCAAGGAGTCCGACTTCCTGCACCGTATCGTCTCCGTCTTTCAGCGCTCTTCCTAGCGTGATATCGTAAGGCACCCATGGGGGACCTCGATCCGCCGTCGCGGCCCAGCGCGGGGTACGCCGCGACGATTCAGCGCGCGCACCCTCCGAAAGACGAGGAGCCGCCGTACGCGGAAGGGACGATGTTGGCCGGGCGCTATCGCGTGCTCAAGCGGCTCGGCGAAGGCGGCATGGGGCGCGTCTACGAGGCCGAGCACATGGAGCTCGGGCGGCGCGTGGCGGTCAAGGTCATGCGGCGCAAGTACGCCGACCAGAAGGCGATGGTCGAGCGCTTTCGCGTCGAAGCGCGCTCGGCGTCGATGATCGGGCACCCGAACGTGGTGCAGGTGTTCGACTACGGAACCACCGACGCGGGCGAAGGCTTCATCGTGATGGAGCTGTTGCAAGGCGCGCCCCTGTCGGAGGTCATCAAGCAGCAAGGGCCGATGGAGCTCGGGCGCGCGCTCTCGATCCTGTGCGAGGTGGCGACGGCGTTGCGCGCGGCGCATCAGTCGGGCGTCATTCACCGCGACCTGAAGCCGGCCAACATTTTCTTGATCCGCATGAACGCCGACGAGCGCGAGCGCGTGCGCGTGCTCGACTTCGGGATGGCCAAGCTCATCGACATCACCCCCGAGCACAGCGGCCACGCGGGTGGGCTCACGCAAGCGGGCGAGATCCTGGGCACGCCGGAGTACATGGCGCCGGAGCAGGCGGTCGGCGGCGAGATCGATCGGCGCATCGACGTCTATGCGCTCGGTTGCGTCGCCTACGAGCTGTGGACCGGGACGCCGCCGTTCTCCGGACCCAACTACGTGACGGTGCTGGCCAAGCACATGGACGAGAAGGCCCCGCGCATCACCGACGTGCGTGACGCGCCGCCGGCGCTCGATGCGTTCGTGGCGCGGGCGCTGGCGAAGAATCCCGAGGATCGGCCGGCCGACATGGGCGCGGTGATCTCGGCGCTGCAGCGGATCGCCGAGGACGAAGGCGTGCAGGCGGCGATGACGCCGGCGCGCGCCTTGGATTTGCCGTCGATGCCGTCGATGGGGCCGATGTCGCGGATGTCGTCGACGAAGCGGCGCTTCACGCGCATGAAGCGGCGCACGCGGCGCAACCTCATCGCCGGCGGCGTAGCGCTCGCGCTGGTGATCGTGGGCGCGCTCGCCGCCTGGCGCTTCGGTCCGGCGCCGCCGGCCAAGGGGCCGGGCACGGTGGTGCTGGCGACGACGCCGACGGGCGCGACCCTCAAGATCGACGGGCGCGAGCTCGCCGAGCGCAGCCCGACGGTGACCGAGCTCGCGCCCGGGCCGCACGCGATCGAGGCGACGATGCCGCATTTTCTGCCGCAGACGGTGGCGCGGCTCGAGGTCAAGCCGGCGAGCTCGCAGGTCGTGCGCATGACCTTGCAGCGCGACACGTACAAGATGGCGGTGTCGAGCGAGCCCGAAGGCGCGACCGTGTATCTCGACGGATTCTCCGTCGGCACCACGCCGCTCGAGACCGACGTCGATCCGTGGGACACGCACACGCTGCGCCTCGAGCGGTTGGGGCGCCATCCATGGGAGAAGATCCTGACGGCGCGCGAGAAGCAGAAGGAGATCCACGCCGAGCTGCGCAAGCGCGAGGCGGGCGATGCGGAGTAGCGCGCGGGCGCTGGCGTTGGTCGCGATCGTCGTGGCGATTGTCGTCGCCGGCGGTGTCGCGCGCGCCGACGCCGAGGCCGACGCGCTCCTCGATCGCATGGATCGCGCGGTCCAGGGCGCGGCCAACAAGGTGTGGATCTGCCGCATGCGGTCGATCGGCACCGACGGCAACGTGCGCGAAGGGCGCTTCCTCATGCTGCAGAACTCGGCGGACAAGCGCCTCCTGCGCTTTTTGTCGCCCGCCGACATGCGCAACACGGCGATGCTGGCGCTGGGCAAGGGCGAGCTCTACGTGTACCTGCCCGCCGATCGGCGCGTGCGGCGGCTGGGCACGAGCGCGCTCAACCAGACCTTCCTCGGCTCGGACTTCTCGGCCGAAGATCTCGGATCGGTGCGGCTCAAAGACGACTACAACGCCAAGATCATCGGCAAGAGCGGCAACCAGGTGCGGCTCGAGCTCGTGCCCAAACACGCGTCGCAGTGGTCGCGCATCATCGCCGTCGTCGCCGAGCACGATCTGGTGCCGCGCATGGAGTTCTACGATCAAAAGGGCAAGCTGGCGCGCACCTGGACGCGCACGTTCGAGCGGCAGAAGTCGCGCTACGAGGCGTGGGTGCCGGCGCGCATGCTGATGGTGAACGAGCAGAACAAGCATGCGACCGAGCTGATCGTGGAAGTGGGCGACTCGGACAAGCCGATCACCGACGACATCTTCTCGTTGCGCGCGCTCCAGCGCGGCGACGATCTGCGCTACGCGCCATGAGCCGCGCCGCGGCCGTCGTGATGCTGTCGATCGGTTGCGCCCCGGTCGTCTCGCCCGCGTTGACGGCGGCGACGCCAAATCCGCCGCCGTTCGTCGATTCGATCTTCGCGCAGTGCGCGATCTATGAAACCGACAGCGGCCGCGCCGGACGATCGCTTCTGCAGCGAGAGGTGCAGCCGAGCGCCGAGACGATCGGCGCCTGCCCGCGCTACCTCGTCACGTCGACGAGGTCCAACACCAGCGAGACGCCGCCGCAGTCGACCGATCGCTACATCTATTATTTGAACAGCTACATCGCGCCGTCGACCTGCGAGTATGTGAATCCGGCGGTCGCGGCGTCGAATTCGACGATGTGCAAGCTGACGCGGCCGGCACCGTGGCCGGACGCTCCTTGAAGACGACATCGTTGTCGCGATTCGCGGGCGCCGCGGCGCTGCGAGCGCGCGTAGCCCGGCGAAACTGCATCGGCGGTGCGCGGCACGACGCTTGCGATGCCGGCGCGCATGCAACGAGGCGTGGCGCTACTCTTGACCCTTCTCGTCGCCACCAGCGCTGCGCGCGCCGACGGGTTCGACGACTTCGTGCACGCGCGCCGCATGCGCAAGAGCGGCGCCGGCCTGATGGCGGTCGGCCTGATCCATCTCAGCGTCGGCCTGGCGCTCGGCGTGGGAATCGCCGCCGGGGAGGCGCAGTGCGCGAACAAACCGTTCCCGTGTGACGAAGGCGCGGGCTTTCTCATCTTCCCGATGATCGGCCTGCTCGCCGTCGGCGGCGTTCTCAGCGTCATCGGCATTCCGCTGTTCGCCGTTGGGCACGGCCGCGAGAAGAAGTGGCGTCAGGCTTTGACGCCGACGCCGATGGGGCAGCTCACGCCGGTGCCGCCGATGCCGCAGTAGCCGCTCGGATTCTTCGCCAGATACTGCTGGTGATAATCCTCGGCGTAGTAGAACTCGGGCGCGTCGGCGATCTCGGTGGTGACGGCGCCGAAACCGGCGCGCTTCAATTCCGCTTGATACTGCTCGCGCGAGGCTTCGGCGGCCCGTCGCTGCGCCGGCGAGTGCGCGTAGATCGCGCTGCGATATTGCGTGCCCGAGTCGTTGCCCTGGCGCATGCCCTGCGTCGGATCGTGCGACTCCCAGAACACGCGCAGGAGCTGGTCGTACGAGATGCGCTTGGGATCGAACGCGACGCGCACGACCTCGGCGTGGCCGGTGGCGCCGGTGCAGACTTCGCGGTAGGTCGGGTTGGGCGTGAAGCCGCCCTCGTAGCCGACCGCCGTCGAGTAGACGCCGGGCAGCTGCCAGAACTTGCGCTCGGCGCCCCAGAAGCAGCCGAGCGCGAAGTCGGCGACCTCGACGCCGTCGGGCCACGGCGGCGACAGGCGCGCGCCGTTCACGAAGTGGACGTCGGGGATCGGCATTTTGTCGGTGCGGCCGGGGAGCGCTTGCTCGCGCGTCGGCATGCGAAGTGAGCCCATGCGCCAAGCTTAAAGCGTCGCGAGCCACTCCGCCATGGTCGGGTGCGCGACGTCGGCGCCGGCATCGCGCAGCTGATCGATCGTGTACCAGCCCGTGGCGACGGCGACCGCGCGCGCGCCGGCGTCGTGCGCGGCCTGGATGTCCTTGGGCGTGTCGCCGATGACCCAGATCTCGTCACGCATGAAGCTGCGGCCGGCGCGCGCCACGCCGCGCGCGATCGCGATGCGCACCAGCTCGGCGCGTGCGGCAGCGTCCGAGCCGAAGCCGCCGAACGCGAAGCGTCGCCACAGGTCGCCGCGCACGAGCTTGATGCGCGCGCCGGCTTCGAGGTTGCCGGTGGCGAGGCCGATGGTGGCGCCGCGCGACTCGAGAAGATCGAGCGTCTCGTGCACGGCGGGCTTGACGTGATAGAGCCCGGCTTGGACCTCGGCCTCGAGGTGGCGCACGTAGACGTCGAAGATGGCGCGCGCTTCGGCGTCGGTGGGCGC
>DASXOU010000599.1:0-1691 GCA_036494045.1 Polyangia bacterium
CGCCGCCGGCTGGTCCGCCACCGTCGACGGCGCACCGGCGCCGATCGTCCGCGCCGACGAGGTCGCGCGCGCGGTCGCCATCCCCGCGGGCGCGCACACCGTCGCCATGCGCTATCGCACGCCCGGCCTGCGCGCCGGCGCGCTCGTGTCGCTGCTTGCGTGGATCGCGCTCGCGTTTGCGGCGCTGTTCACGCGGGCAGCGCGAGCTCCTCGAGCGAGCGACGCTCGGCGTTGACCCCGAGGAACCACGCCACCGCCGCGCCGCCGAGCATGAGCACCGCGCCGAACGCGTAGCCGCCGAACAGCGCCGCCCGCGAATGGGTCTCGATGAGCGAGCCGAACAGCGCCGGCGCGAGCAGCCCGCCCACGCCGGTGCCGACGGCGTAGAAGACCGCGATCGCCATGGCGCGGATCTCGAGCGGGAACACCTCGCTCACCGTCAGATACGCGCTCGACGCCGCCGACGACGCGACGAAGAAGATCACGCTCCACAAGATCGTCTGCGAGGTCGCCGAGAGCAGGCCGCGCTCGAACAGCGCGCCGGTCACGAGCAGCATCAGCGCCGACGCCGCGTAAGTGGTCGCGATCATCTTGCGCCGGCCGATCGAGTCGAAGAGGCGCCCGATGGTGAGCGGCCCGAGGAAGTTGCCGACGGCGAACGGCACGATGTAGAGCCCGACGCGCTCGGGCGGCACGCCGTAGAACGTCGCCAGCACCAGCGCGTAGGTGAAGAACACCGCGTTGTAGAAGAATGCCTGCGAAATCATGAGCCCGAGCCCGAGCATGGTGCGCCGTCGATAGGGCCCGCCGAGCAGGCGCAGGACGTCGCCGATGCTGGTGTGCGGACGAACGCGCACGCGCATGGTGCCGTGCGGCGGCGGCAGCGACGGCAGCTTCTTTTCGCGCATCACGATCTTCTCGATCTCGGTGACCACCTTCTCGGCTTCCTCGGCGCGCCCGTGCACCAAGAGCCAGCGCGGGCTCTCGGGCAAGAGCCGCCGGATGAACAAGATCGAGAAGCCGAGCACCGCGCCGAGCCCGAACGCCAGCCGCCAGCCGAGCGCGTGTCCGACGACGCGCGGATCGAGCAGCACCGCCGACGCCAGCGCGCCTAGCGCCGCGCCCACCCAATAGGTGCCATTGAGCGCGATGTCGGCGAAGCCGCGCACGCGCGCCGGCAGAAGCTCGTCGATCGCCGAGTTCATCGCCGCGCACTCGCCGCCGATGCCGAAGCCGGTGAGCGCGCGAAAAAACGCGAACGACGCGAAGCTCCACGACGTCGCCGTCAACGCGGTGGCGCCGAGATACACGCCGAGCGTCACCAGGAACAGCTTCTTGCGCCCCAGGCGATCGGTGAGCCGACCGAAGAAGAGCGCGCCCGAAATGGCGCCGGCGATGTACGACGTCGCCGACCAGCCGACGTCGCGCGCGGTCAGCGCCAGCGTCGACGGCTCCTGCAACACCGAGCCGAGCGAGCCGACGATGGTGACCTCGAGCCCGTCGAGGATCCAGGTGATCCCGAGCGCGATGACGACGAGCCAGTGCCAGCGCGCCCACGGCAGCCGATCGAGCCGCGCCGGGATATCGGTGTCGATCACCTCCACGCCGCGAGCTCCCGCCCGTAGGCCGCAGTCGCGCGCTCGCCGAAGGTGCAGAACACGACCTCGCGCGGATGCGCGTGCGCGCGCAGC